>NZ_JBHWJY010000008.1:0-159512 GCF_042731135.1 Streptomyces sp. NPDC059874 | reverse complement strand
ACCGCCCGTCCTACCCGCGTCGCGATGACCGTGGTGGGGACCGTCCGTCGTTCCGTCGTGATGACGACCGTGGTGGGCGTCCGAGCTACCCGCGTCGCGACGATGAGCGTGGTGGGTTCCGTGGCGGTCGTGACGACCGTGGCGGCGACCGCCCCTCCTACCCGCGTCGCGACGACCGTGGCGGGGACCGTCCCAGCTACCCGCGTCGTGACGACCGGGGTGGCGACCGTGGTGGGTTCCGTGGTGGCCGTGACGATCGCGGTGGCTACCGTGGTCGCGATGACCGTGGCGGCGACCGTGACTACCGCGGCGACCGCGACCGGGACCCGGTCAAGCGGCTTCCGATCGACGAGGACGTCACCGGCCTCGAGATCGACGCCGATGTGCGTCAGGAGCTCCTGAGCCTGCCCAAGGGTCTGGCCGAAGAGGTCTCCAAGAACCTGGTCATGGTCGCGCGGCTGATCGACGAGGACCCCGAGCAGGCGTACGCGTACTCGCGCATCGCCCTGCGTCTGGCCTCCCGTGTCGCCGCCGTGCGCGAGGCCGCCGGCTTCGCCGCGTACGCCACGCAGAAGTACAGCGAGGCGCTCGCGGAGTTCCGCGCCGCCAAGCGGATGACCGGCTCGGTCGAGCTGTGGCCCGTGATGGCCGACTGCGAGCGCGGCCTCGGCCGTCCGGAGCGGGCACTGGCGATGGCCGGTGAGCCCGAGGTGCAGAAGCTGGACAAGGCCGGCCAGGTCGAGATGCGGCTGGTCGCTGCCGGCGCCCGGCGGGACCAGGGGCAGCTCGACGCCGCCATCGTGACCCTGCAGAGCCCGGAGCTGGCCTCCAACACCGTCCAGCCCTGGACCGCGCGCCTGCGGTACGCCTACGCCGACGCCCTGCTGGCGGCCGGTCGTGAAGACGAGGCGCGCGAGTGGTTCGCGAAGACCCTCGAGGCCGACAAGGACGGGGCGACCGACGCCTCCGACCGCCTCGCCGAGCTCGACGGTGTCGAGTTCGTCGACGCCGCGGTCGACCTGGCCGACGATGTCGACCTCGAAGACGAGGACGTCGAGGACGACGAGGACGACGAGGAGGACGCGGCGGAGATCGCCGCGGCCGAGCGCGCTTCCGACGTCGCTGAGTACTACGACGAGGACGACGAGGAGTACGAGCCGCTGGAGGAGTCCGCGGCCGACGCCGATGTCGAGGGTCCCGAGAAGGCCTGACGCAGGGTGATGTGAAGAAGGGCGGTACCCCGGTCGGGGTACCGCCCTTCTGCGTGTTCGGCGTGGGGCCAGGAAATCAGCCGAGGCCGCGCAGGACCAGGCCCGTAGCCGGTTTCGGGCCGAAGGAAGTGGACTTGCGGGGCATGGTGACGCCCTGGCGGGCCAGGTCCCGTACGACTTCCTCCCGTACGGGGTGGAGCAGGACCGCGGTGCCGCCGTGGCGCTCGGCCTGTTCCACGGTGGCCGCGGCGTCGTGGATGTACGCGATCTGGTCCGGGGCGTCCGGTACGTGCCACAGGGCGTCGAGCAGGGTCGCGTGCAGGACCGTGGCGTCCAGCCGGCGCCAGGCCTCGGGGCGGTCGTGCCGGACCGTGCGGTCGAGGAGATCCAGGTCGGGGTCGGTGACCAGGTGGAAGGAGCCGTCGCCGGTGAGGAGGAAGGCGTTGCCCCGCTCCGCGGCGTCCGAGAGGGCCTCCAGGGCCAGCGGGAGCGGCCCCTCGACCTCGCGGACCCGGAACAGGCCGGCGAGCGCGGCCAGGGCGTCCGAGAGCGGCAGGCGGCGCAGCACGCGGTGGATGGCGCGGACCTGGAGCGGGTAGCGGGCGGTGTCCACCAGGAGGACCAGGCCGAAGTCCCACGCGGTGGGTGAGCCGTGCTCCTCCTGGAGGCGCAGGTACGTGGCCCAGCGGTGGTGGCCGTCGGCGATGAGGGCCTGGCGGTGGCCGAGATCGGCCGTCACGGTGGCCAGTTCGGCCGGATCGGTGATGGCCCAGAGGCGGTGCTGGAAGCCGTCCTCGGTGGTGGTCGACAGGAGGGGTGCGCGCTGGGCCGCCCGCTCCACGACCGCTGCCGCGCCCGCGGCGGGGTCGTCGCCGCGGTAGGTGAGGAGGAGGGGTTCGAGATTGGCCGCGGTGGCCCGCATCAGGCCTGCGCGGTCGGTGACCACATCCGGCATGACGTCCTCGTGGGGGAGGACGATGCCCTCCTCGGCGGTGGACAGGGCGAGGGCGCCGATGATCCCGCGCTGGAGCAGACCGGCCCTGCGCTGCTCGTACACGTACAGCGCGGGCTCGGGATCGGCGCTCAGGATGCCTTCGGCCAGCCAGTGGCGCAGGGTGCGCGCCGCCTGTTCGTTGCGCGCGGCCGGGGTGCCGGCCTGCGGGAGGATCAGGCGGACGATGTTGTGCGGGTCGGCGGATTCGAGGTGGTCGACTCCGTCGGGGCGCACGACCACGTCGTACGGCGGCGAGGTGACGGCGGCCAGGCTGCCGACACGCTCCGGGACATAGCGCAGGCCGTGGAACGGGATCAGCCGCAGCCCGTGGTCCGCGGTGCCAGAAGTGGTCATTGGTGCATGGTAAGTCGCGTCTCGCCATGCGGGATGATCGGGGCAGTACGGAATCGGACAAGATCGATCTCCCCCAGCCGACGCTGGGAGGGGGCCCATGAGGAGTGGACGGATGACCCGGCACACCAGGACCAGCCCGGCGGCGAGTGAGCAGAGTCTGCACGCGGCGTACGACACTGCACTGCTGGACCTCGACGGTGTGGTGTACGCGGGCGGGCAGGCCATCGCGCACGCCGTGGAGTCGCTCGCGGTCGCCCGGGCGGAGGGAATGCACCTCGCGTACGTCACGAACAACGCGCTGCGCACCCCGGACGCGGTGGCGGAGCACCTGAGCGAGCTGGGCATCCCGACCGAGGCCGGCGAGGTGATCACCTCGGCGCAGGCGGTGGCCCGGCTGATCGCGGAGCAGGTGGAGCCGGGGTCGAAGGTGCTGGTGATCGGCGGCGAGGGGCTTCGGGTCGCGCTGCGCGAGCGCGGGCTGGTGCCGGTGGAGTCCGCCGAGGAGGAGGGGCTCGCGGCGGTGGTCCAGGGGTACGGCGGGCCGGACCTGGCGTGGGGGCGGTTCGCGGAGGCCTCGTACGCGATCAACCGCGGAGTGCCGTGGTACGCGTCCAACACCGACCTGACGATTCCGGGGGCGCGCGGGATCGCGCCGGGCAACGGGGCCGCGGTGGAGGTCGTACGGATCGCCACGGGCGCGGAGCCGCAGGTGGCGGGCAAGCCGCTGCCCCCGATGCACCGGGAGACGGTGCTGCGGACCGGGGCGGAGCGGCCCCTCGTGGTCGGGGACCGGCTGGACACGGACATCGAGGGTGCCTTCAACGGCGAGGTGGACTCGCTGCTGGTGCTGACCGGGGTGACCGACGCGGAGCAGCTGGTGCGGGCCGAGCCCCGGCACCGGCCGACGTACGTGGACCGGGACCTGCGGGGGCTGCTGACCGGCCAGCCGGAGGTGGAGCCGGCGGAGGGCGGATTCCGCTGCGGTGGATGGATCGCGGTCGCGTTGAACAGCGGTGTGCTGGAGCTGCGCGGGGAGGGCGGGGATCCGGTCGACGGGCTGCGGGCGTTGTGCGCGGCGGCCTGGACCGCTGCCGGGGACGGGGTGTGCACGCTGGACGCGGCGAAGGCGCTGGCCAAGCTGGGTCTCTAGCGCTGTGGCCGGCCCGGCCGGGGCCGTTCGGGTGATCCGGAACGGGCGCAGGGTAGGCTAACCTAACTCGCGTGTTGGTCGAGAGTCCCCCCGAACCCGAACCGAGCGCGGCGCCCGCACCGGGCGCCGTCGCCCGCCCGCGGCATGCCCCGCGCGTAGCCGGTCTGCTCGCCGCCCTCGCGGTGCTGGCGCTGATCGCCGTCCTGAGCATCGCCGTGGGCGCCAAGCAGATGCCCCTCGACGAGGTCTGGCACGGCCTGTTCGACTATGCGGGGACGCCGTCCGACGTGGTCGTGCGGGACCTCCGGGTCCCGCGCACCCTGCTCGGTCTGATGGTCGGGCTGGGGCTCGGCCTGTCCGGCGCGGTGATGCAGGCGCTGACCCGCAACCCGCTCGCCGAACCGGGCATCCTCGGCGTCAACGCGGGCGCGGCCGCCGCCGTGGTCTCCGCGATCAGCTTCTTCGGGGCGAGTTCGCTGAGCGAGTTCGTGTGGTGGGCCTTCCTCGGCGCCGCCGTCGTCTCGGTCGTCGTCTACGTGCTCGGGGGCAGCCGCAGCGCGACGCCGGTACGCCTCGCCCTCGCCGGTACGGCGGCCAGCGCGGCCCTGGTCGGCTACATCAACGCCGTGCAGCTGATGGACAGCAAGGCGCTGGACAAGCTGCGCTTCTGGACGGTGGGTTCGCTGTCCTCCGCCAACATGGACACCGTCCGCCAGGTCGCCCCCTTCCTGCTGGCCGGCGCGGTGCTCGCGCTGACGCTGGGCCGCTCCCTCAACGCGATGGCCCTGGGCGACGACACCGCGCGGGCGCTCGGCGCCAACCTGACGCGGACCCGGATCGGCGCCATGCTCGCCATCACCCTGCTCTGCGGCGCCGCGACCGCTGCCTGCGGGCCCATCGTCTTCATCGGGCTGATGATCCCGCACCTGGTGCGGGCGTTCACCGGGCCCGACATGCGCTGGGTGCTCGCCTACTCGGCGGTGCTGTCGCCCGTGCTGCTGCTCGGCGCCGACGTCATCGGCCGAGTCGTCACCCGGCCCGCCGAACTCCAGGTCGGCATCGTCACCGCCCTCATCGGCGGGCCCGTCTTCATCTACCTGGTTCGGCGCAAGAGGATGGCCCAGCTGTGACCGTGACCGCCAAAACCCGCCGGCTGGACCTCCCCGGCGGGATCTCGCTGCGCGTCGAGCGGCGTGCGCTGGGCGCGGGGGTGCTGCTCGCCGTCGCGGCGTTCGCGCTGGCCGTGCTGCTCATCGGTACCGGCGACTTCCAGATCGCGCCGTGGGACGTCGTACAGACCCTGCTCGGCAACGGCAGCCCCGCCAACGACTTCATCGTCAACGACCTGCGGCTGCCCCGGGTCCTGGTCGCCCTGCTCGTCGGCGCGGCCCTGGGGATGGCCGGAGCCGTCTTCCAGTCCGTCTCCCGCAACCCGCTGGGTTCGCCGGACCTGCTCGGTTTCGGGTACGGGTCGGTGGTCGGTGCGCTCGTCGTCATCATCCTGTTCAAGGGCGGCGCCACCGAGGTGGCCGTCGGCGCGCTGGTCGGCGGAGTACTGGCCGGAATCGCCGTGTACCTGTTGGCGTACAAGCGCGGGATCCACGGCTACCGGCTCGTGCTCGTGGGCATCGGCGCCTCCGCCATGCTCATCGCCGTGATCCAGTACCTGATCACGAAGGCCCAGATGGTCGAGGCCACCCGCGCGATGGTCTGGCTGACCGGCTCGCTGGCCGGCCGGGACTGGGCCCAGGTCTGGCCGCTGCTCGGGGTCTGCGCGGTGCTCTTCCCGCTGATCCTCACCCAGGGCCGGGCCCTGCGGATGATGGAGATGGGTGACGACGCCGCGTACGCCCTCGGGGTACGGGTGGAACGCACCCGGCTGCTGCTGATGCTCGGGGCGATCCTGCTCACCACCGCGGCGAGCGCGGCGGCCGGGCCGATCAACTTCGTGGCGCTGGCCGCGCCGCAGCTGGTGCGGCGCCTGACCCGGTCGCCCGGGGCGAACCTGCTGTCCGCCGCGCTGATGGGCTCGGTGCTGCTGCTGGTGTCCGACTGGGCCTCGCAGCGGGCGTTCGGCGCCGACCAGCTTCCGGTGGGTGTGGTGACCGGACTCGTCGGCGGTGTCTACCTGCTCTGGCTGCTCGTCACCGAGCGCAAGGCGGGACGTATATGAAGTCGAAGGCAAGAGGGAGTGCGAAAGTGCAGCGGCTGACCGCGGAGAACGTGACCCTCGGCTACGACCAGCGGGTCATCGCCGAGAACCTGTCGGTGGAGATCCCCGACAACTCCTTCACCGTGATCGTCGGACCCAACGCCTGCGGCAAGTCCACCCTGCTGCGGGCCCTTTCGCGGATGCTGAAGCCGACCGTGGGGCGGGTGCTGCTCGACGGGCAGGCCATCGGGACGATGCCGGCGAAGAAGGTGGCCAAGACGCTGGGCCTGCTGCCGCAGTCGTCGATCGCGCCGGACGGGATCACGGTGGCGGACCTCGTGTCGCGCGGGCGGTACCCGCACCAGGGGCTGCTGCGGCAGTGGTCGCCCGAGGACGAGCGGATCGTGCGCGAGTCGATGGCCTCGACGGGGGTCGCCGAGCTGGCCGACCGGGCCGTGGACGAGCTGTCGGGCGGGCAGCGGCAGCGGGTGTGGATCGCGATGGCGCTGGCGCAGCAGACGCCGCTGCTGCTGCTGGACGAGCCGACGACCTATCTCGACATCCAGCACCAGATCGACGTGCTGGACCTGTGCGCGGAGCTGCACGAGGAGCAGGGGCGGACGCTGGTGGCCGTGCTGCACGACCTGAACCATGCCGCGCGGTACGCGACGCACCTGATCGCGATGCGGGGCGGGGAGGTCGTGGCGGAGGGGGCGCCGGGGGAGGTCGTGACCGCGGAGTTGGTGGAGCGGGTGTTCGGGCTGCGCTGCCAGGTGATCTCCGATCCGGAGACCGGGACGCCGCTTGTGATTCCGGCCGCGCGGGTGGCCCGTGCCGGTGCCGGTGCCGGTGCCGGTGCCGGTGCCCGTGGCGGGGCGGGGGCTCGCGCCGAGTAGCGGGTGGGGCGCCGCTGCTGGGGCTCCGCCCCGGACCCCGCGCCTCAAACGCCGGCGGGGCTGAAGATCGGGGCTCCGCCCCGGACCCCGCGCCTCAAACGCCGGCGGGGCTGGAGTCGCCCCCGGCGGGGCTGGAGTTGCCCCCGGCGGGGCTGGGTGCGGCCGGGGGCGGGTTTGGTTAGAGCAGGGCCTTCAGGCGGAGGAGGTCGCGGAGGCCGGCTTCGAGTTTTACTCGGCCCGAGGTCCAGGCCTTGGCGAATTTGAGGTTGCCCGCGACGAGGGCGACCAGGTCGTCGCCGGTCATGGCCAGGCGGATTTCGGCCTTCGTGGCGGGTGGGCCCGGGGCGACCGCGTCCACGCGGATGCGGCCGCCCTCGAGGCGGCCCGTGAAGGTCCGGTCGAGGTCCGTGATGTGGCAGCTCAGCGAGCGGTCGAGTGCGGCCGCGCCGCGGACGCCGCCGTCCGCCCCGGCGAGGTTGTCTGAGAGTTGGTCGAGTGCGGCTCGGCACTCATCGATCGTAGCCATCGTGATCACGACGGTACCGCAGAGCCATGCGTGGTCGTCGGGCGCTTCGGGGTAGCGTCTGGGCATGAACGACGAAGCCGACGAAGCCGGGGCCGCGCCGCTGGGGCTCGTACGCACCCCCACCGGGCACGATGGCGTGGACGCGGAGCTGGAGCGGCTGGCGGACGTGGACCACCTCGCGGCGGACGGACACGTCGAGGTGTACGAGGATGTGCACAGGGGGCTGCGCGAGGCGCTGACCGCGCTGGACGCACCGCCCGTCCCTGGTCCGTACGAAAACAGGAGCTGAACCGAACGTGGCAGGAGTGGCACGCCGCCGCCTGGACGCCGAACTGGTACGCCGGAGCATGGCCCGCTCGCGCGAGCACGCCGCGCAGCTGATCGCCGCGGGCCGGGTGACCGTGGGCGGTACCACCGCGACCAAGGCGGCCACCCAGGTGGAGACCAGCGCGGCCCTGGTCGTGCTGAAGGACGACAGCGATCCGGATTACGTGTCGCGGGGCGGCCACAAGCTCGCGGGGGCGCTGGCGGCCTTCCAGCCGCAGGGGCTGCGGGTCGAGGGGCGCCGGGCGCTGGACGCCGGGGCGTCGACCGGAGGCTTCACGGACGTGCTGCTGCGGGCCGGCGTGGCCCATGTCATGGCCGTCGACGTCGGCTACGGACAGCTCGCCTGGTCGCTGCAGAGCGACGATCGGGTCACGGTCAAGGACCGGACGAACGTCCGTGAACTGACGGTGGAGCTGATCGACGGGATTCCGGTGGACCTGGTCGTCGGTGACCTGTCGTTCATCTCGATCGGACTGGTGCTGCCCGCGCTCGTACGGTGCTGCGCGCCGGACGCGGACCTGGTGCTGATGGTGAAGCCGCAGTTCGAGGTCGGCAAGGACCGGCTGGGCAGCGGTGGTGTGGTGCGCAGCGCGGAGCTGCGGGCCGAGGCGGTACGCGACGTGGCGGCGCAGGCCTGGAAGCTGGGGCTGGGCGTGCTCGGTGTGACGGCGAGTCCGCTGCCGGGTCCTTCGGGCAACGTCGAGTACTTTCTGTGGCTGCGGGCGGGGGCACCGGCACTCGACCCGGCGGATGTTGACCGTGCAGTGGCGGAGGGGCCGCAGTGACAGATTCATCGGGGGAACGGACTGTTTTTCTGCTCGCGCACACCGGACGGCCCGCGGCCATCCGAAGTGCCGAGCTGGTCGTGAAGGGCCTGTTGCGCTGCGGTCTGGGCGTACGGGTCTTCGCGCACGAGGCGGCGGACCTGCCGCTGCCGCCGGAGGTGGAGCTCGTCACCGAGTCCAGCCCGGGCGTGCTCGACGGCTGTGAGCTGCTGATCGTGCTGGGCGGGGACGGGACGCTGCTGCGCGGCGCCGAGTTCGCGCGGGCCTCGGGGGTGCCCATGCTGGGCGTCAACCTGGGTCGCGTCGGGTTCCTCGCCGAGGCCGAGCGCGACGACCTGGACAAGGTCGTGGACCGGGTGGTGACCCGGGACTACGAGGTCGAGGAGCGGATGACCCTCGACGTGATCGTGCGGACGAACGGCGACGTGGTCCACCGGGACTGGGCGCTGAACGAGGCCGCGGTCCAGAAGGTGTCGCCGGAGCGGATGCTGGAGGTGGTCCTGGAGATCGACGGGCGCCCGGTGTCCGGCTTCGGCTGTGACGGGATCGTCTGCGCGACCCCGACCGGCTCGACGGCGTACGCCTTCTCCGCGGGCGGGCCGGTGGTCTGGCCGGAGGTGGAGGCGCTGCTGATGGTGCCGATCAGCGCGCACGCGCTGTTCGCGAAGCCGCTGGTGACCTCGCCGAACTCGGTCCTGGCGGTGGAGGTGCAGACCGGTACCCCGCACGGGGTCCTGTGGTGTGACGGCCGGCGCACGCTGGAGCTGCCCGCCGGGGCCCGGGTGGAGGTCCGGCGGGGGGCGGTGCCGGTGCGGCTCGCCCGGCTGCACCACGCGTCGTTCACGGACCGGCTCGTCGCGAAGTTCGCGCTGCCGGTGTCGGGTTGGCGTGGGGCGCCTCACTGACGGACACCGAGCCGTGTAGTTAATAGCACATCCGTTCGGGGAACTTGGAACGGGTGACGTCACATGGCACCCCTGAACCTCGGTATCGTCGTCCCGTGCTTGAGGAGATGCGGATACGGTCGCTCGGGGTCATCGACGACGCGGTGGTCGAGCTGTCGCCCGGTTTCACCGCGGTGACCGGCGAGACCGGTGCGGGCAAGACGATGGTCGTCACCAGCCTCGGGCTGCTGCTCGGCGGTCGGGCCGACCCGGCCCTCGTACGGATCGGGGCCAAGGCCGCGGTGGTCGAGGGTCGCATCGTCATGCGCCCGGACGCCCCCGCCGCCCTGCGCGCCGAGGAGGCCGGGGCCGAGCTCGACGACGGCGCCCTGCTGATCAGCCGGACCGTGTCCGCCGAAGGGCGCTCGCGCGCCCACGTCGGCGGCCGCTCCGTGCCCGTCGGCCTGCTCGGCGAGCTCGCGGACGACCTGGTCGCCGTACACGGGCAGACCGACCAGCAGGGGCTGCTGCGGCCCGCCCGGCAGCGCCAAGCCCTCGACCGGTACGCCGGGGACGCCGTCGCCGTCCCGCTGGAGAAGTACGGCTCGGCCTACCGCAGGCTCCGCGCGGTCGCCGTGGAGCTGGAGGAGATCACCACCCGGGCCCGGGAACGCGCCCAGGAGGCGGACCTGCTGCGCTTCGGGCTGGACGAGATCACGGCCGTGGAGCCGGTGGCCGGCGAGGACGTCGAGCTGGCGGCGGAGGCGGAGCGGCTCGGCCACGCCGAATCGCTGGCCTCGGCGGCGCAGCTCGCGCACGGCGCGCTCGCGGGCAATCCCGAGGACCCGGAGGGCATCGACGCGAACACGCTCGTCGCGGGCGCCCACCGCGCGCTGGAATCCGTACGTTCCCACGACCCGGCGCTCGGCGCGCTCGCCGAACGGATCGGGGAGCTGGGCATCCTGCTCGCGGACGTGGCCGGGGAGCTGGCGGGCTACGCGGACGACCTGGACGCCGACCCGCTGCGGCTGGCCGCGGTGGAGGAGCGCCGGGCGGCGCTGACCCAGCTGACCCGCAAATACGGCACCGCGGGCACCGTGGACGGCGTACTGGAGTGGGCCGAGCAGGGCGCGACGCGGCTGCTGGAACTGGACGGCGACGACGAGCGGATCACGGAGCTGACCGCCGAGCGGGACGGGCTGCGTTCCGAACTGTCGCTGCTGGCCCAGGCGTTGACGGACGCCCGGGTGGAAGCGGCCACGCGCTTCGCCTCCGCCGTGACGGCGGAGCTGGCGTCGCTGGCGATGCCGCACGCCCGGGTGACCATCGACATCCGGCAGGTGGAGGACCCCGAAGGAGTGGAGGTCGACGGCCGCCCGGTCGCGTACGGGCCTTCCGGCACCGACGAGGTCGAACTGCTGCTGGCGCCGCACCCCGGGGCCCAGCCGAGGCCGATCGCGAAGGGCGCCTCGGGCGGTGAGCTGTCCCGGGTGATGCTGGCGGTGGAGGTGGTCTTCGCGGGCTCCGACCCGGTGCCGACGTACCTCTTCGACGAGGTGGACGCGGGAGTCGGCGGCAAGGCGGCGGTCGAGGTCGGCCGACGCCTCGCGAAGCTGGCCAAGTCCGCGCAGGTCGTGGTCGTCACGCACCTGCCGCAGGTGGCGGCCTTCGCGGACCGGCAGCTGCTGGTCGAGAAGACCAACGACGGGTCCGTGACGAGGAGCGGTGTCACGGTGTTGGAGGGCGAGGACCGGATCCGGGAGCTGTCGCGGATGCTGGCCGGTCACGAGGACTCGGTCTCGGCGCGGGCGCACGCGGAGGAACTCCTGGCGGCGGCGCGCGCGGACGGGTGAGCCGTGTTCCGTTTGGGCGGTGAAGGGTCCGGAGCGTACGCGTTCCGGACCCTTCGCCGTGTCCCGGCCGGGCGCCGAGGTGACGGCGCGCTAGCCCGTGTGGGTGAGGATGGGTGGTGTCCGGCGGTATCTCGTACGGGATCCGCACCCGTATGGTCCCGGAACGCGCGTGCGGACTGGCATCCTGGGCGTCGTCTCTGACTCCCCTCACCCTGGAGCTTCGGCCCGTGAGCAGCTCCCCGGTTTCCGCCTCCCTTCCGGCACAGCCCTACGGGCGGCCGCCGCTGCGTACCGTCCAGGTGCTCGGCGGCGCCGCCGGCACGGGCAGCAGCGCGCACGTACGGTCCCTCGCGACGGGGCTCGCCGCGCGCGGGGTGCGGGTCACGGTGTGCGCTCCCGTGCGGACGGAGGGGGAGTACGACTTCACGGGCGCGGGCGCGCAGTTCGCGCCCGACGCGGTGAGCGTGCTGCGGGCCGCCTGCGCGGGGGCGGACGTGGTGCACGCGCACGGCGTACGGGCCGGGGCCCGGGCGCTGTTGGCCCTGCGGGGGCGCAGGGTGCCGCTGGTGGTGAGCTGGCACGGGGACGGCCCGGCGGCCGACGGGGCGCTCGGGCGGCTGAGCCGGATGCTGGAACGGCACGTGGCCCGGGCCGCGGCGGTGGTCCTCGGGGCCTCCTCCGACCAGGTGGACCTCGCCCGGCTGCGGGGGGCGCGGGACGCGAGGCTGTCGCCGGTCGCCGTGCCGTCGAGCTCTTCGGGGGCCGAGCCGGACAAGGCGCGGGCGGAACTCGGGGCGGTGGAGCGGCCGTTGCTCATCGCGGTCGGGAGCCTGGTGCCGCACCGGGGGTACTCCGTACTGCTGGACGCGGCGCGGGAGTGGCGTGCGCTGGACCCGATGCCGCTGCTGGTCATCGCGGGGGAAGGGCCGCTACGGGCCGAACTCGCCCGGCGGATCGACGCGGAGGCCCTGCCGGTGCGTCTGCTGGGGCGGCGCCGGGACGCGGCGCGGCTGCTGGCGGCGGCGGACGTGGCGGTGCTGCCGAGCCGGTGGGAGGCGCGGGCCCTGCTGGCGCAGGAGGCGCTGCGGGCCGGGGTGGCCCTGGTGGCCACGTCGGTCGGGGGAGTGCCGGAGCTGGTGGGGGAGGGGGCGGTGCTGGTCCCGCCGGGGGACGCGGGGGCGCTGGCCGCCGCCGTGACCGGGCTGCTGGCGGATCCCGTGCGCCGTGCGGATCTGGCTGCCGCCGGGCGGGTGCAGGCCGCGACGTGGCCGTCGGAGGACGACACCGTCGCGCAGGTCCTGTCCGTCTACGACGAGCTGATGGAACGCCGCCGGTAGCCCGGAGGGCAGCCGGGGCTCTACCCCGCGCCTCAATCGCCGGCGGGGCTGGATGTTGCGCCTGGATTGCCGCGCAGCGGCACTTTCAGCCTCGCCGGCGTTTGAGGCGCGGGTCCGGGCAGACCCTGGGGGCGCCTGCCAGCGGTAGCTGGGGGAGGAACGGTGGAAGGGTGGGTAGGGGACACGCCCCGCAGGGCACCCCCACACCCCCGCCCGGCGGCCGCCTTGCCATCGGCGGGCGGGCGGTGCGTCAAGAAGGGACGTGGCGGCGGGCGCGGAGGGCGAGGCTGAGGGAGAGGACCGTTTCGGGGTCGTCCAGGTCCGTGCCCAGGAGCTCCGAGATGCGGGCCAGGCGGTTGTACAGGGTCTGGCGGTTCAGGTGGAGCTCGCGGGCGGTCTCCGCCTTGCGGCCCGCGTGGGCCAGGTACGTCTCCAGGGTGGGCAGGAGAGGCGGGCGGGACGTCGTGTCGTGGGTGCGCAGCGGGCCGATCGCGCGGTCCACGAAAGCCGCCAGGTCGGGGTGTTCGCGCAGCCGCCACAGGAGGAGGTCGATGTCCAGGCGGCGGGCGTCGTACCAGGGCCGGGCCGGCAGGCCATGGGCGGCGGTGGCGGTCTCCGCCGCGTGCCGCAGGCCCGCCGAGGCGGCCGCCCAGCCGCCCGCGACCCCCACGACCACGGCCGGCGGGGCGACCGCGCGGTCCAGCCCGGCCCGCTCCACGCCCGCCCGCAGCGCGGCCGCGACCCGGTCCGCCACCGCCGTGCGCTCCGTTTCGGTGCGGAGGGAGACCAGGAGCGGGACGCGCCCTTCCACCGGGCGGACGCCCAGGAGCACCGGGACCCCGACCGAGGCCAGTTCCTCCAGGACCGCGCGGGCCAGCACCGCCCAGTTGCCGGACGGCCCGAGGTCCGAGCCCAGTCGCATGACGACCGGGAGCAGCGGCCCGGCGCCCGGTTTGAAGCCCAGTACGCGGGCCTGTGACGGGGCGTCATCCGCGCTGATGCGGCCCTCCGCGAGGTCCGTCAGGAAGTCGCCCCGGCCGCGCGCCGCCAACTCCTCCTCCTGACGCGCCTGCATGAGGACCACCGCGAGCACGCCCGCCGTGCGTTCCGCCGCCATCCGGTGCACCGGCTGCAGCGGGGTCGTGACCCCGACCAGGACCACCCGGGCCCGTACCGAGCCGGTGCCGGGGCCCCCGCCCGGTACGTCGACCACCACAGTGTTCGCCGACGGCTCGGCCTCGCGTTGGCCCCGTAGCCCCTCCCACACCTGGAGCGGGTCCGCGCCCGCGTCCGCCGCCGAGCTGCCGGCCGCGTACAGCAGCTGGCCGTCCGGGGTCTCCAGGAAGACCGGGTTGCCCGTGAAGTCGGCCAGGATCCGCAGGACCTGGGGGATGCCTCCGCCGCCCAACAGGGCCTCCGTACATCGCCGGTGGACTTCCTCGGCGCGCTGGAGCAGGGCGTAGTGGTGGTTGACGATCTCGGTGTGGATCTCCTCCGTCACCGCCACGAAGGGGACTTCCCGGTGGAGCTGGACGAGCGGGAGGCCGGCGGTTCGGGCCGTTTCCACGAGGGTCGCCGGGAGCCGGGTGAAGCGCGGGCCCAGCTCGACGACCAGCGCGGCGATGCCCCGGTCCGCGAGGCGGCGTACGAAGGCACGCTGTTCGGCGGGCCTGGTGCCGAGCCCGAGCCCCGTGGTCAGCAGCAGTTCGCCGCCCTTGAGGAGGGAGGCGATGTTCGGCACCTCGCCCGCGTGCACCCACCGGACGGTGCGCCCCAGGCGGTCGGCGCAGGCCACCACCTCCGGCAGCCCGCTGCGCAGCCCCGGCAGCTCAAGTGCCCGCTGAACTGTGATCCCGCCCTGGTCGTCCATATCGCGGGACGGTACCGGCCTGCTTGTTCCAGTGACATCACCTACGGGTTACAAATGCCGCGCTCTGCCCCATCCGGACCGACAACTCGTCTTCCCCGCAAGGAGATTATCGGACCACATGCCGATTGTGGTCTGCGTCACGCGGGGCGAGAGTGGCGGCCACCCATTCACAGGAAGAGGACGCCATGAGCATAGGCACGACCAGCGGGTCATCCCAGACACCCGCGGCCCCGCAGGTGCAGCGACTCAAGGCCAACTCGGTCGGGCTGGTCGGCGTCGTCTTCATGGCAGTCGCCACCGCCGCCCCGATCACGGCGATGACGGGCAACCTCCCCATCGCCGTCGGCTTCGGCAACGGCACGGGAGCCCCGGCCGGATACCTCTTCGCCACCGTCGTGCTGACCGTCTTCGCGGTCGGCTACGTGGCCATGGCCAAGCGGATCACCGCCGCCGGAGCCTTCTACGGATACATCTCGCACGGCCTCGGCCGGATCGCCGGCATGGCCTCCGGAATGCTCGCCGTCCTCGCGTACATCGTCTTCGAGGCGTCGATCGTCGGGGTGTTCTCGTACTTCACGAAGACCACCGTCCACGACCAACTGGGCATCGACCTGCCGTGGATCGTCTACGCGGCCGGCATGCTGGCCGTCACGGCGGCCCTCGCGCACTTCGACATCAACCTGACGGCCAAGGCCCTCGGCGTGATGCTCGTCGCCGAGATCGCCGTGCTGTTCGCCGTGGCCACCGCGGTCCTGATCGCCGGCGGCGGCCCGGAGGGCATCCCGTTCGAACCCGTCAACCCGAAGAACGCGTTCACCGGCACCTCCGCCGGTCTCGGCCTCTTCTTCGCCTTCTGGTCCTGGGTCGGCTTCGAGTCCACCGCCATGTACGGCGAGGAGTCCCGCGACCCCAAGCGGGTCATCCCCAAGGCCACCCTCATCTCCGTCGTCGGCGTCGGCCTCTTCTACATCTACGTCTCCTGGATGACCATCGCGGGCAACGGCCTGGCCAAGTCCGTCGAACTGTCCGCCTCCACCAGCCCCCTCGACCTCTTCTTCGCCCCCACCCAGACCTTCATCGGCACCTGGGCCGTCGACGCCTTCCAATGGCTGCTGCTCACCGGGTCCTTCGCCTGCGGCATGGCCTTCCACCAGTGCGCCGCCCGCTACCTCTACGCCATCGGCCGTGAGGGCTTCCTGTCGCCGAAGCTCGGCCACACCCACCCCAAGCACGGGTCCCCGTACGTGGCCTCGGTCGTGCAGACCGCCATCGCCACCGCGCTCGTCGTCGGCTTCTGGGCCACCGGTCAGGACCCGTACCTGCACCTCTACACGCTGCTCGCGATCCTCGGCACGATGGCGATCCTGATCGTCCAGACGCTGTGCTCCTTCGCCGTCATCGGCTACTTCCGCAAGAACCACCCCGAGGACCGACACTGGTTCAAGACCTTCACCGCCCCGCTGCTCGGCGGCATCGGCATGATCGCCGTCGTGGTGCTGCTGGTCCTCAACATGGAGACCGCGGCGGGCAGCGCGGCCGGATCGTTCTTCTTCAAGCTGATCCCGTGGATCGTCGGCGCCGTCTTCCTCGGCGGCCTCGGCCTCGGCTTCTGGCTCAAGGCGAAGGCCCCCGCGCGCTACGAGATCATCGGCCGGATCGTCCTGGAAGACGCCGCCGAGCGCCCCGGCGACGCCCCGGGCCTGAGCGTCGTGCCCGGGCAGGGCGCCACCCCCTCCGACACCACTTCCGCGAACGCGTAGGCGTGTCACCGCTCCCTGATCCGGCCTGACCGACAAGACACTCCCTAGGAGCCCCCGCCATGGCCCGTACCCCGCTCATGCACGCGCTGCGCCGGCTCGCCGCCGAGCACGCAGCCGCCGAGCGCCTCGACATGCCCGCCGCCGAGGTCCGCGGATCCACCCGCCGTGAACTCCTCGGCCGCGCCGCCGCCCTCGGTCTCGGCACCGCCCTCGCCGGCTCCGTCGCCTCGACCGCGTACGCCGCCGAAACCGCCCCCGACAAGAAGCCCGTCACCCCCGGCAACCCCGCCCGCGTCGCTGTGATCGGCGCCGGCATCTCCGGCCTGACCGCCGCCCTCACCCTCAAGGACGCGGGCGTCGACTGCACCCTCTACGAGGCCAACCCCAGCCGCGTCGGCGGCCGCATGTGGACCCAGCGGAGCCACTGGGCGTACGGACAGACCTCCGAGATCGGCGGTGAGCTGATCGACACCAGCCACAAGAAGATCCTGGAGCTCTGTCGCCGCTTCAACCTGCCCGTCGAGGACTTCCTCGGCGGCGGCCCCAACGGGGCCGAGGAAGTGCTCTGGTTCAACGGGGAGTACTACTCCCGCACCCAGGCCGACGAAGACTTCAAGGCCGTCTACCAGGCCCTGCGCCGGGACCTCTCGGAGGCCGGGGAGGTCTCCTGGAACACCACCACCGCCACCGGCACCGCCCTCGACAACATGACCCTGTACGAGTGGATCGAGACCCGGGTCCCCGGCGGCCACGGCTCGCAACTCGGCCGGTTCATCGACGTGGCCTACAACGTCGAGTACGGCGCCGACACCGACCAGCAGTCCGCGCTCGCCCTGGTCCTGCTGATGGGCTACCAGACCAACCCGGGCAACTTCAACGTCTGGGGCCTGTCCAACGAGCGCTACCACATCACCGGCGGCAACGACCGGCTGCCGAACGCTATCGCCGCCGCCCTGCCCGCCGGTTCGATCGTGATGGGCCGCGAGCTGGTCGCCGTACGGGCCAACGCCGACGGCACCCAAACCCTGACCTTCAACGACTCCGGCTCCGTACGCACCGCCATCGCCGACCACACCGTCCTGTGCCTGCCGTTGCCGATCCTCCAGCGCATCGACACCTCGCAGGCCGGCTTCGACCCGCTCATGCGGAACCTGCTGCGCGACGCCCGGATGGGCTACTGCACCAAGCTCAACATGCAGTTCACCGCCCGCCCCTGGCGCGGCACCGGCCCCTGGCCCGGCGTGTCCGCGGGCGACTGCTTCACGGACTCCGAGGTCCAGCAGACCTGGGACACCACCAAGGTGCAGCCCGGCACCGGCGGCATCCTGCTCCAGTACGGCGGCGGCACCCTCGCCGGGTCACTGGCGCCCGCGAGCCCCTTCTCCACCGAGTCCGACCCCTACGTGCGCGCCCTCGCCGGCCGCATGCTGACCGGCATCGACGCCTTCTACCCGGGCACCAAGGCCGTCTGGACGGGCAAGGCCCAGCTCTCCGCCTGGCACCGCAACCCGTACTCGCTCGGCGCGTACTCGTACTGGCCCACCGGCTACCTGCACCGCTACGCCAAGTACGAGGGCACCGCGCAGGGCAACGTCCACATCGGCGGCGAGCACTGCAGCTACGACTTCCAGGGCTTCATGGAAGGCGGCGCCACCGAGGGCGAGCGGGCGGCGCGCGAGGTGATCGCCGCCCTCACGTGATGCTCAGGCCGGCCGGATGTTGTGGTTGAAGCGGAAGACGTTGTCCGGGTCGTACTGCCGCTTCAACGCCGCCAGCCGTGCCATGTTCTCCTCGCCGAGGCCCGCGACCACCCGGTCCGGGCCCTCGTCGCCCGTGAAGTTGAGGTAGACCGCGCCGGTGCTCCACGGCCGGACATCGGCGCGGACGTCCTTGACCCACTGCCGGCACCGCTCGTCGTCGGCCTCGTCCTCCCAGATCCCGAACGGGTGCACCGCCCAGGGCGCGTCGCGAAACGGCACGGGGTAGTCGGCGGGGCCGGAGGCGACCGCGCCGCCCTGCGGCCACACCACGTGCTGGGTACCCGTCGGCACCGGCATCGATTCGGCGCGGGCGCAGAACACGTCCACGAACTCGTCGGGCACCCCGGTCAGGTACTCCGCCGACCAGTGGTTCCGCATGTTGGGCGGGTCGTCGAGCATGCACTGCAGCTCCGCGTAGGGGATGGCCGTGACCATCTCCACCTCGTGCGGGATCGCCAGCAGCGGTGCGGCGAGCTCGCGCAGCTCCTCCTCCGGACCCGCGTACGTCACCAGCGCACCGCACAGCAGCAGCCCGACCAGGTGCGGCGGGACGAACTCCTCCGGCGGCCCGGTCAGGTAGATGGCGCCGCCGGAGGCCTCGGGCGGTCCGGCCTCGATGACGTCCCGGTACGTGCGGACCACCTCGGGCCCGCGTTCCGGCAGGTACAGCAGGAACGCGATCGACATGTGCGGAAGTTCGTGCAGCCGCAGCGTCAGCGACGTCGCGATGCCGAAGTTCCCGCCGCCGCCGTGCAGCCCCCAGAACAGCTCCGGGTGGTCCTCCGCGGTCGCGTGGACCAGCTCGCCCTCGGCGGTGACCACCTCCGCGCCCAGCAGGTTGTCCACCGCCAGGCCGAACTTCCGGTCCAGCCAACCGCTGCCGCCGCCCAGGACGAAGCCGCCGACCCCCGTGGTGGAGGCCCGACCACCGGTGGTCGCCAGCCCGAACGGCTCGCAGGACCGGTCCAGGTGGCTCATCGTGGCCCCGCCGCCGACGTACGCCGCCCGCGCCGCCGGATGGACCGTCACCTCGTGCATCCGCCGCAGGTCCACGACCAGGCCGCCGTCGTTCAGCGACATGCCGGCCACGCTGTGCCCGCCGCCGCGCACCGCGATCTTCAGGTCGAGGTCCCTGGCGAACCGAACGGCCGTCACCACGTCCGCCGCGCTCTCGCACTGGGCGATGACGGCGGGCCTGCGGTCGATCATCGCGTTGAAGATCGCGCGTGCCTCGTCGTACCCGGGATCGTCCGGAGCGAACACGTCACCCGACAGGTCCTCGCGGAGCGCGGTCAGGGCCGCGCCCGCCTTCGAGAGGGGAGCCATGGCTGCCCCCTTCCGCGGAGGGAGGGCATAGGACCTTTCAAGCGTAGGCGGAGGCGATCACCGGGGCGCGTCGAGAAATCCCGAGGCCCCGGCGAGTCGCAGGCGCCGGCTAGCCCCCGTACGCCCCGCTCGCCGTCAGCCGCAGTGCGGTGTCGATCAGCGGAACGTGGCTGAAGGCCTGCGGGAAGTTCCCGACCTGCCGCTGGAGCCGCGGGTCCCACTCCTCCGCCAGCAGGCCCAGGTCGTTGCGGAGCGACAGCAGCTTCTCGAAGAGCCGCCGCGCCTCGTCCACCCGCCCGATCATCGCCAGGTCGTCGGCCATCCAGAACGAGCACGCGAGGAAGGCGCCCTCGTCGCCCTCCAGACCGTCCACGCCCGCCTCGTCGCCCGCCGTCGGGTAGCGCAGGATGAAACCGTCGGGCGTCGACAGCTCGCGCTGGATCGCCTCGATGGTCCCGATGACCCGCTTGTCGTCCGGCGGCAGGAAACCCATCTGCGGAATCAGCAGCAGCGAGGCGTCCAGCTCCACCGACCCGTACGACTGCGTGAAGGTGTTGCGCTCCTTGTCGTAGCCCTTCTCGCACACGTCCTCGTGGATCTCGTCACGCAGTTCGCGCCACCGCTCCAGCGGGCCGTCCGCGTCCCCGCTCTCGATCAGCTTGATCGTGCGGTCCACCGCGACCCAGGCCATCACCTTCGAGTGCACGAAGTGGCGGCGCGGGCCGCGCACCTCCCAGATGCCCTCGTCCGGCTGGTCCCAGTGGGTCTCCAGGTAGCGGATCAGCTTCAGTTGGAGCAGCGAGGCGTAGTCGCTGCGCGCCAGGCCGGTCATGTGGCCCAGGTGCAGGGCCTCGGTGACCTCGCCGTAGACGTCGAGCTGGAGCTGCCCGGCGGCGCCGTTGCCGACGCGGACGGGGCGCGAGTCCTCATAGCCCGGCAGCCAGTCCAGCTCGGTCTCGCCGAGCTCCCGCTCGCCCGCGATCCCGTACATGATCTGCAGGTTCTCCGGGTCCCCGGCGACCGCGCGCAGCAGCCACTCGCGCCAGGCGCGCGCCTCCTCGCGGTAGCCGGTGCGCAGCAGCGAGGAGAGGGTGATGGCCGCGTCGCGGAGCCAGGTGTAGCGGTAGTCCCAGTTGCGGACGCCCCCGATCTCCTCCGGCAGGGAGGTGGTCGGCGCGGCCACGATGCCGCCCGTAGGGCCGTACGTGAGGGCCTTGAGGGTGATCAGGGAGCGGACCACCGCCTCCCGGTAGGGCCCGTGGTACGTGCACTGGTCGACCCAGTCGCGCCAGAACTCGGCGGTCGACTCCAGCGCCGACTCGGCGTCGGGGGCCTCCGGCGCGCCCTTGTGCGAGGGCTGCCAGCTGATGCTGAAGGCGATCCGCTCGCCGGGCCGGACCGTGAAGTCCGAGTACGTGGTCAGGTCCTTGCCGTACGTCTGGACCTCGGTGTCCAGCCAGACCGAGTCGGGGCCGGCGACGGCGACCGTGCGCCCGTCGACCTTGTGCACCCAGGGCACGACCCGCCCGTAGCTGAAGCGCATGCGCAGCGCGGAACGCATCGGGACGCGCCCGGTGACCCCCTCGACGATCCGGATCAGTTGGGGCGCGTGGTCCTCGCGGGGCGGCATGAAGTCGATCACCCGGACGGTGCCGCGCGGCGTGTCCCACTCCGACTCCAGGACCAGCGAGTCGCCGCGGTAGCGGCGGCGCGCGGCCCGCGGTGCCTCGGTGCCGGCCGGGAAGGCCGGGCCGATCCGCCAGAAACCGTGATCCTCGGTGCCGAGAATGCTCGCGAACACGGCGTGGGAGTCGAAACGTGGCAGGCACAACCAATCCACTGCCCCGTCCCGGCAGACCAGCGCCGCGGTCTGCATGTCCCCGATCAGTGCGTAATCCTCGATGCGCCCGGACACGTTGCATCTCCAGTCGAACGGCCACGTCCGCCCCGAAGGGCGCTTGCATTGCGCGGTTGCGCGGTCTCCTGTGTGCAGGGATCCCCGCGTTGAGCCCATGATTCCGCATAGCGGCTCGGTGAGGCCGTGTGACGGACTGCTCGGCGGCGATGTGTGCGATATCCGAGCAGGATATGACGGCACCCTAGTGATCCCCTTAAGCGGCGGAAGAATGCGCCTCCGCCAAACGGGTGAACAGCGGATACGTCGCCGGCCACTCTCCCCGGCGGGGTCCGAGCCGCGTGGCCGGAGGCGGACCGCCCGAGGCGCTGATAGGCTGGTACCCCGTGGACCGGTGGTCTGCCTGTGCGAATCAGGAGCCCCGAAACCGCAGCTTCGGCGCCCCCTGAGACCCTTCCGGATCGAAGGTGGCCGGCGCCGGACGCACCTCACCTCGCGACCACGGGAGCCCCCTCTTGGCGATGCCGCCCAAATCCATGACGACCAAGCACATCTTCGTCACCGGGGGTGTCGCTTCCTCCCTCGGCAAGGGCCTGACGGCCTCCAGCCTGGGTGCGCTGCTGAAGGCGCGCGGCCTGCGGGTCACGATGCAGAAGCTCGACCCCTACCTGAACGTCGACCCGGGCACGATGAACCCGTTCCAGCACGGCGAGGTGTTCGTCACCAACGACGGCGCCGAGACCGACCTGGACATCGGCCACTACGAGCGCTTCCTCGACGTCGACCTCGACGGCTCGGCCAACGTCACCACCGGCCAGGTCTACTCGCAGGTCATCGCCAAGGAGCGGCGCGGCGAGTACCTCGGTGACACCGTGCAGGTCATCCCGCACATCACCAACGAGATCAAGCACCGCATCCGGCGCATGGCGACCGAGGACGTCGACGTCGTCATCACCGAGGTCGGCGGCACCGTCGGCGACATCGAGTCGCTGCCGTTCCTGGAGACCGTCCGTCAGGTCCGCCACGAGGTCGGCCGCGACAACGTCTTCGTCGTGCACATCTCGCTGCTGCCCTACATCGGCCCCTCGGGCGAGCTGAAGACCAAGCCGACCCAGCACTCGGTCGCGGCCCTGCGCAACATCGGCATCCAGCCCGACGCGATCGTGCTGCGCGCCGACCGTGACGTCCCCACCTCCATCAAGCGCAAGATCTCGCTGATGTGCGACGTGGACGAGGCGGCCGTGGTCGCGGCGATCGACGCCAAGTCGATCTACGACATCCCGAAGGTGCTGCACACCGAGGGCCTGGACGCGTACGTCGTGCGCAAGCTCGACCTGCCCTTCCGCGACGTCGACTGGACGGTGTGGGAGGACCTGCTGGACCGGGTCCACAACCCCGACCACGAGGTCAAGGTCGCGCTCGTCGGCAAGTACATCGACCTGCCCGACGCCTACCTGTCGGTGACCGAGGCGCTGCGCGCCGGCGGTTTCGCCAACAAGGCCCGCGTGCAGATCAAGTGGGTCACCTCCGACGACTGCAAGACCCCGGCGGGAGCTGCCGCGCAGCTGTCCGACGTGGACGCGATCTGCGTGCCCGGCGGCTTCGGCGACCGCGGCGTCAACGGCAAGGTCGGCGCGATCACCTACGCCCGCGAGAACAAGATCCCGCTGCTCGGCCTGTGCCTGGGCCTGCAGTGCGTGGTCATCGAGGCGGCTCGGAACCTGGCGGGCATCGAGGACGCGAACTCCACCGAGTTCGACGCCTCCACCGCCAACCCGGTCATCTCGACGATGGAGGAGCAGCTGGCCTTCGTCGAGGGCGCGGGCGACCTGGGCGGCACCATGCGCCTGGGCATGTACACGGCCAAGCTCGCCGAGGGCTCCATCGTCCGCGAGGTCTACGGCGACGCGTACGTCGACGAGCGCCACCGGCACCGCTACGAGGTGAACAACGCCTACCGCGGCGAGCTGGAGAAGAAGGCGGGCATCGTCTTCTCCGGCACCTCCCCGGACAACAAGCTCGTCGAGTACGTCGAGTACCCGCGCGAGGTGCACCCCTACCTGGTGGCCACCCAGGCCCACCCGGAGCTGCGCTCGCGCCCGACGCGCCCGCACCCGCTGTTCGCGGGCCTGGTCAAGGCGGCCGTGGAGCGGCAGCAGTCCGCCAAGTGAGTGCGCTGACCGCATAACGTAGGCAGCCGGGGTACGGAAGATCCGTACCCCGGCTGTCGCGCGTTGTGGAGGGCATTCGGCATGGGCATCGTCATCAAGGACACGTCGGAATCCTGGGAGATGCTGTCGACCCGGCGGCCGTTCCAGGGAGCGAAGACGGCCGTCGACTCCGACGAGGTGCGGATGCCGGACGGATCGGTGGCCCGCCGCGACTACCAGGTGCACCCCGGGTCGGTCTGCGTGCTGGCCCTGGACGAGGCCGGGCGGGTCCTGGTCCTGAGCCAGTACCGGCACCCGGTACGGATGCGGCTGTGGGAGCTGCCGGCCGGGCTGCTCGACGTGCCGGGCGAGAACCCGCTGCACGGGGCGCAGCGCGAGCTCATCGAGGAAGCCCACGTCAAGGCGGAGGACTGGCGGGTGCTGGCCGACTTCTACGCCTCCCCGGGCGGCTCCGACGAGGCCATCCGGATCTTCCTGGCGCGGGGCGTCTCCGACGCCGACGGCGAACGGTACGCGGAGACCGGGTCGGAGGAGGCCGACATGGAGGTGGCGTGGGTTCCGCTCGCGGAACTGGTGGCCGGGGTGCTGGCCGGTCGGATCGGCAACCCGGGCCTGGTGACCGGCGTCCTGGCCCTCTCCGCCGCCCTCGCCGCCGAAGGCGGCCTCGAATCCCTCCGCCCGGCCGACGCCCCTTGGCCGGCCCGCCCGTACGAGGCGTAGCCGCGCCGGTTGGTGTGCGACGCCGCTGCTGGGGCGCTGCCCCAGACCCCGCGCCTCAAACGCCGGCGAGGCTTGATTTGGCTGATGCGGTCCGCAACCCAGCCCCGCCGGCGTTCGAGGCGTGGGGTCCGGGGCGGAGCCCCGGGGAACGGTGGAAGGGCGGGTAGGGGACCGCTCCGCGCAGCGGCCCCCACCTGCGGGGTGGGCGGAACGCGGAAAAACAGAACATCCGCTGATCCGATCAGGGGATATGTCCGCCGCGCTCCACACGGGTCGTCGCTCTGCGTGAACTACGCTCGGGATCCCCGAAGGGCAGGGGCAGGAGAGGAGCGGATCCGTGGCGGATTTCGTCGGGCGGCGGCGTGAGCTCAAGGAGCTGCGCGAGGACATCGCACGGACCGGGCTCGACACCCTCTCCGGCCGGAAGGCGAAGGCGCCCCGCGCCCGGGTGCTGCTCGTCGCCGGGCGCCCCGGGTCCGGGCGGACCGCCCTCGCCGAGGCGTTCGTGCGGGAGGTCGCCGAGGAGTACCCCGACGGGGTGCTCCGGACCCGGCTCACCTCTCCCGGTGGGGAGACCGTGGCCACCGAGCGGGCCGTACGGGGCCTCCTGGAGGCACTGGGCCGGCGTACTCCCCCCGGCGCCGGGGAGGACGAGCTCAGCTCGGCCCTGCGCACCGCGCTCGACGGCCGCCGCGTGATCATCCTGGTCGACGACGCCGCCGACCCGCACCAGGTCGACGCCCTGCTCCCGGACACCCCCGAGTGCCTCGTCGTCGTCACCGCCGAGGGGCCGCTCACCGGCATCCCCGACGTCCGGCCCTGCACCCTCGGTGGGCTCGACACCCCCTCCGCCGTGCGGATGCTGGTCCACCGCATCGGCGACACCCGCGTCACCGCCGACCCCCGCGCCGCCGAAGCCCTCGCCGAGGAGTGCGGGGGCCAGCCCGCCGCGCTCGTGCTCGTCGGCGGCTGGCTCGCCGCCCACCCCAAGGCCTCCGTCGCCGACGTGGCCAAGCAGCTCCACGACATGCCCGCCGCCACCGGCGGCCCGCTCGCCCGCTGCTTCCGGCTCGTCTACGAAACCCTGCCCCAGCCCGCCCAGCGGACCCTGCGGCTGCTGCCGCTGGCCCCCGCCGGGATCATCGACTCGCACACCGCCTCCGCCCTCGTCGGCTGCTCCGTGGCCGCGGCCCAGTCGACGCTGGACGACTTCGCCGCCCTGGGCCTCGTACGCCACGCACAGGACGGACTGTTCCTGCTGCCCGGCTGCCTCGCACCGCTGCTCCAGGCCCTGCTGGAGGCCAAGGAGCGGCCGGCGGAGGTCCAGCTGGCCCGGGCCCGGATGCTGGAGCGGACCGTACGGCTGCTGCACTCCTGCCGGGCCATGGCCGGAGCCGGGGACGGCGAAGACGCCGACGCGGTGCGGGAGCTGCTGGACGGGCTCCCGCGCACCCTGCGCTTCCCCGACCGGCGGGCCGCCGCCAAGTGGCTGGACACCCGGCTGCCCGCGCTGGGCGCGGCCGCGTCCCTGGCCGTGGCCGACGGGGAGCTGGACACCCTGGCCCGGAGGCTGGTCGCGGGCCTCGTACGGGCCCTCGTCGACCACCGCGGCACCGCCGAGGCCGCCCCCGAGCTGTACGGGCTTCACCGGCTGGTCCTGGACGTGGCCGAGCGGCGCAACCTGTACCGGGAGCAGGCCGCCGCACTGCTGAACCTGGCCGACCTGGACGCCGAGACCGGCCGGACCCAGGAGGCCCTGGAGCGCTACCGCGCCGCTCTGGACGCCGGACGGGCGGCGAACGACCCGTACGCCAGTGGCCGCGCGATGGAATCCGTAGGCGGTGCCTACCAGGAGCTGGAGGACTGGCACCGGGCCTCCGACTGGTTCGGTCGGGCGCTGTCCCAGGCGCTCGCGCGGGGGGAGCGCGCGGACGAGGCCCGGCTGTACGGGCGGCTCGGGAACGTGCACACGTACGCGGGCCGCTACGGGGACGCACTGCGCAGCTGGCGGGCCGCCGCGGCCGGGTACCGGAAGCTGGCCGATGTCCCGGGCCAGGCAAAGGCGTTGAGCGAGATGGCGAGGGTTCAGGAGTACGCCGGGCGGCCGGAGGAATCGCTGCACACCTGCCGCGAGGCGGTGGAGCTGGCGCGCAAGGCCGGGGACCAGCGACTGCAGGCCGCACTCCAGGTCCGACTGGCCGACACGCTGGACCGACTGGGTGACCCGGCAGCCGCACGCTTGCACCGGTCCGCAGCGGACAGATTGCTGGGAGACGACCCCGCAGCCTGCGAAATCCGCAGTGGATCCGACTGAGATTATTTGTTTGCAAGGCTAGACACGCGACAATCCTTCAATAAACTGGGTTCACCACGCCATCCCGTGGTGCATCCCGTTGCGCGTTCTTGTGGGCGGGTATGTATGGAAGTGCCCCGTTAAATCCCCCTGAGTCAAGGACCGTGATCGACGATGAAGGTCGGCATCCCCCGCGAGGTCAAGAACAACGAGTTCCGCGTGGCCATCACCCCCGCCGGTGTCCACGAGCTCGTCCGTAACGGCCACCAGGTCTTCATCGAGCAGAACGCCGGTGTGGGTTCCTCGATCACGGACGCCGAGTACGTCTCCGCCGGCGCCGAGATCCTCGGTACCGCCGACGAGGTCTGGGCCACCGCCGACCTGCTGCTGAAGGTCAAGGAGCCCATCGCGGAGGAGTACCACCGCCTCCGCAAGGACCAGACCCTCTTCACCTACCTGCACCTCGCGGCCTCCCGCGAGTGCACGGACGCCCTGCTGGAGTCCGGCACCACCGCCATCGCGTACGAGACGGTCGAGCTCGCCAACCGCGCGCTGCCGCTGCTCGCCCCGATGTCCGAGGTCGCGGGCCGCCTGGCCCCGCAGGTCGGCGCCTACCACCTGATGCGCTCGGTCGGCGGCCGCGGCGTGCTCCCCGGCGGCGTCCCCGGCACCCACGCCGGCGAGTGCGTGGTCATCGGCGGCGGCGTCTCCGGCTGGAACGCCGTGCAGATCGCCGTCGGCATGGGCTTCCACGTGACCCTGCTGGACCGCGACATCAACAAGCTCCGCGAGGCCGACAAGATCTTCGGTACGAAGATCAAGACGATCGTCTCCAACGCCTACGAGCTGGAGAAGGCCGTCATCGAGGCCGACCTCGTCATCGGCGCGGTGCTGATCCCGGGTGCGAAGGCCCCGAAGCTGGTCACCAACGAGCTCGTCGCCAAGATGAAGCCCGGAAGTGTCCTTGTCGACATTGCGATCGACCAGGGCGGCTGCTTCGAGGACTCCCGTCCGACCACCCACGCCGAGCCGACCTTCCAGGTCCACAACTCGGTCTTCTACTGCGTCGCCAACATGCCGGGCGCGGTGCCGAACACCTCCACCTACGCGCTGACGAACGCCACGCTGCCCTACATCGTGCAGCTCGCGAACCTCGGCTGGGTCGAGGCGCTGCGTCGCGACCCCGCGCTCGCGCTGGGCCTCAACACCCATGACGGCCAGGTCGTTTACGGCCCGGTCGCCGAGGCCCACGGTCTCGAGACCCTCGAGCTGAGCACGCTGCTCGGCTGAGCCGTCAACGACTGACGTCAATCTCACGTATCCGGCCGGACCTTGCCCGCAAGGTCCGGCCGGACGCGTTTGCGAGGAGCCCGCGGACCCCTCTCAACTCGCCTCGAACGTAACCCTTTAACCCTTTCGCACACCCGCGAAACTTCGCGGCGACAGTCCGTGCGCCCTTGACAGAGTGGTGTTCGGTTGCCGACACATCGTGCCGGGTCCGGCGGATTGTGTTGCCGCTGAGCGGTGACACGCCATAGAGTCGCCAACCGTCGGCATGGTGCCACGCTGACCTATCGATAAGTGTCCTGGTCACGTCCGAGGAGGTAAGACGACTTGTGAATGAGTCGACATTTGCTCCTGGGGGTGGTCGAGCGGGGATGCCCGCGCGGGGCGAAAGCCCTGCCGGGCTCGAGGCTGTCGGCTCCGTCGCAGTACGCACCTTCGCAAACCACCAGCACCTGACGACGCCCCAAAACAGCATGGACGGCCTAGACGTGAACTCCAGGGCCGGCGACCTGAGCGGCGAAAAGCCCGTGGGTTTCGCCGACTACGAAAACGTGCCCGAAGGGCACTTCTACGACCCCGACGCGGAGTACGAACCGGACCCCGAGTACGCGGCCACCCTCGCCCCCGACGCTGCCCGTCAGCGCCGTGAGCGGATCGGCCCGACCGGACGCCCGCTTCCGTACTTCCCGATCCCGGGTCCGCTGACCGACCACGGTCCGGCGAAGATCATCGCGATGTGCAACCAGAAGGGCGGCGTGGGCAAGACCACGTCGACCATCAACCTGGGTGCGGCGCTCGCCGAGTACGGACGGCGGGTGCTGCTCGTCGACTTCGACCCGCAGGGCGCACTGTCCGTGGGTCTCGGCGTGAACCCGATGGAACTCGACCTGACGGTCTACAACCTGCTCATGGAGCGGGGCATGTCGGCCGACGAGGTGCTGCTCAAGACGGCGGTCCCCAACATGGACCTGCTGCCGAGCAACATCGACCTGTCCGCTGCGGAAGTGCAGTTGGTCAGCGAGGTCGCGCGCGAGTCGACGCTGCAGCGGGCCCTGAAGCCCCTGATGGCCGACTACGACTACATCGTGATCGACTGTCAGCCCTCGCTCGGTCTGCTGACCGTGAACGCCCTGACGGCGGCTCACAAGGTCATCGTCCCGCTGGAGTGCGAGTTCTTCGCACTGCGCGGTGTGGCGCTGCTGACCGAGACCATCGAGAAGGTGCAGGAGCGGCTCAACCCCGAGTTGGAGCTCGACGGCATCCTGGCCACGATGTACGACTCCCGTACGGTGCACAGCCGCGAGGTGCTGGCCCGTGTCGTCGAGGCGTTCGACGACCACGTGTACCACACGGTCATCGGGCGGACCGTGCGCTTCCCGGAGACCACGGTCGCCGGCGAACCGATCACCACGTACGCCTCCAACTCCGTCGGCGCCGCCGCCTATCGCCAGCTGGCCAGGGAGGTGCTCGCCCGGTGTCACGCCGAGTGAGTCTGCCCGGAGCCGACGAACTGTTCCGCACGACCGGGGGGATGGCCCTCCAGTCGTCCTCGCCGCGACGGGGAGCCGACGAGGCGTCCTCCGGGGCCGGGGAACACTCGGCCGCCTCGGCCGAGGGCACGGCGGGGGAGGGCCGCAGCCGGGAGGCCGCGGCCGGTACGGAGCCCGTCGTGGGCGCACCGCGGCGGCCGCAGGAAGGTTCTGTCAACGGGACCACCCCCGCGGCCGGCCGCGGCAAGGGCCAGGGCCGGGGCGCGAACCGGCGGCCGAGCGGGCGCGAGCGGCACGACGAGAAGATCACGGTCTACGTCTCCGCCGAGGAGCTCATGGACCTGGAACACGCCCGGCTCGTGCTGCGCGGGGAACACGGCCTGGCGGTCGACCGCGGGCGCATCGTCCGCGAGGCGGTGGCGGTGGTCCTCGCCGATCTCGAATCCCGCGGGGACGCGAGCATCCTCGTCCGCCGCCTCCGCGGCCGCTGACCGGCCTGCGGCCCGCTTCCCCGGCAACGCCCCGCCCGGAGCCCGGGCCCGCTTGCCCGGCGATGCTCCGGCCCGCGGCGCTCACTCCCGGCCCGCCGGCCTGTGGGCTGCTCGCCTGGCAACGCTCCAGACCTCCCACCCCCGCCCGCAGGCCTGCGGCCCGCCTCCGTGCAACGGTCCGGCTTCCCGCCCGCAGGGCCGGCCCTCGGTGGCGCCGCTGACGCGGGCCGGGGCCCGCTCTCCCGGCCTCCGTCCTGGGGCCACCCCTGCCCCGCGTGCAGGCTTGCGGCCCGCCTCCGTGGAACCCGGTCCGGCTTCCCGCCCGTAGGGCCGGCCGTCGGCGGCGGTGTGTCCGGCGGACCACTGCGGGCGGGAGTTCCGACGCCGGCTCTCCTGGCCTCCGGCGCCTGGGAGCACCCCTGCCTCGCCTGCAGGTCTGCGGCCCGCCTCCGATGAACGGTCCGGCTTCCCACCCCGCAGGGCCGGCCGTCGGCCAAGGGGTGTCCGGCGGATCACGGCCGAGCTGTGGCCGCCCCGCCCTCCCGGCAACGCTCCGTGCCTCGCGCCGGTGGGGGTCCGGGTCGGCGCCGGCGCTTCGCTCGGCTCCCCCCGGGACGGACACCCCGGGCCGTGGGGCCTCGATCCACCCGGCACCCCATAGGCTGCTCAGGGCCGTGGGTCACCCTCCTCGGCCCGTACGCCGCCCCCTCCGCACCACCTGGACCTCGATGCCCCTCCCCGCCGAACCCGGCCGCCCGCCCCGCCGCCTGCTGGGGCGCGGCCCCGGTGCGCCGGGAGAGGCCCCGGCGGGCCCTGGGCCCACGGACGGGCCCGGCACCGGGCCGGACCCCCAGGAGCCCCCGCAGGCCCCTGACGGGCCCCCTGAGGCCCCGCAGGGCCTCGGGAGGGCGCACGGCGGTCCCGAGCGGAGCTCCGACCAGCCGAGCCCGGCCGAAAGCGAGCCGACCGACGCCGGGCCGGACACCGAGGAGACCCCCCAAACCCCTCACGCGCCCGCTGCGGGCGGCGAAGGGGGCGAAGGGCCGGGCGGAACCGGTGACGCCGAGACCCCCGAGGCCCCTGCCCAGCGGCAGAGCTCCGACCAGTCGACCCCCGCCGCAGGCGGGCCGGCCGCGGCCGGGGCGGAGCCCCGGGACGCCCCCCGAGTCCCTGACGGGCCCGCCGGCGAGGCGATCCCCGCCGGAGGCGACCCGTCGGGCGCCACCGCGGGGCCCACCGGCGACCCCGCGGGAGGCGACGGGCGGTTCACGTTGCGGCTCGCCAACTTCGAGGGGCCGTTCGATCTGCTGCTGCAGTTGATCTCGCGGCACAAGCTCGACGTCACCGAGGTCGCGCTGTCCCAGGTCACCGACGAGTTCATGGCCCACATCAGGGCCATGGGGCCCGACTGGGACCTCGACCAGACCACCGAGTTCCTCGTCGTCGCCGCCACCCTCCTCGACCTCAAGGCCGCCCGGCTGCTGCCGGTCGCCGAAGTCGAGGACGAGGCGGACCTCGCCCTGCTGGAGGCGCGGGACCTGCTCTTCGCGCGGCTGCTCCAGTACCGGGCGTACAAGAAGATCGCCGAGATCTTCGAGGGGCGGGCCGAGGCCGAGGGCAGGCGGTACCCGCGGACCGTCGGGTTGGAGCCGCACCACGCCGACCTGCTTCCCGAAGTCGTCATCAGCATCGGCGCGGACGGGTTCGCCCGGCTCGCCGTCAAGGCCATGCAGCCCAAGGCCAAGCCCCAGGTCTACGTGGAGCACATCCACGCACCGCTCGTCAGCGTGCGCGAGCAGGCCGGGCTCGTGGTCCGGATGTTGAAGGCGCGCGGGGAGGCCACCTTCCAGGAGCTCACCGAGGACGCCGAGGACACCCTCACCGTCGTCGCCCGCTTCCTGGCCCTCCTGGAGCTCTACCGGGAGAAGGCGGTGGTGCTCGACCAGGAGGAGGCCCTGCGGACCCTCACCGTGCGCTGGAGCGGCGGGGACGGCGACGGCATGCCGACCGTGACCGACGAGTTCGACCAGATCGTGGAGGTGAAGGAATGAACGACGTGGCAGCGCTGGAGCTGAAGCCCGCCCTGGAAGCCGTACTCATGGTCGTGGACGAGCCCGCGACCGAGGCGCACCTGGCCAAGGTGCTGGAGCGCACCCCGCGCGAGGTGGCGGACGCGCTGCGCGAGCTCGCCGACGAGTACACGGTCCAGCGGCGCGGCTTCGAGCTGCGGCTCGTGGCCGGCGGGTGGCGTTTCTACACCCGGGCGGAGTACGCCCCGGCCGTCGAGGGCTTCGTACTGGACGGCCAGCAGGCCCGGCTCACGCAGGCCGCCCTGGAGACCCTGGCGGTGGTCGCGTACCGCCAGCCGGTGAGCCGGTCGCGGGTCTCCGCGGTCCGCGGAGTCAACTGCGACGGGGTCATGCGGACCCTCCTCCAGCGCGGTCTGGTGGAGGAGGCGGGCACGGAACCCGAAACAGGTGCGATCCTGTACAGGACGACGAACTACTTTCTGGAGCGGATGGGCCTGCGAGGCCTGGACGAGCTCCCGGAGCTCGCGCCCTTCCTCCCCGAGGCGGACGCGATCGAAGCCGAGACGCAAGAAGGTGTGCCGTCGTTCGATCCGGACGCACCGGACACTGATGAAGACGACGACAAGACGACGGACATTTGATGCGAAGCAGCGGCAACGGCAACGGTGGCAACAGGAACAGCGGCGGCGGTGGCGGCGGCGGGCGTGGTAACGCCCGTGGCGGCGGCTCCTCCGGCGGCGGTGGCTACCGCGGCGGCGGCTCCGGTGGTGGCAGCGGCAGCGGTGGCGGTGGCTACCGGGGCGGCTCCTCCGGCGGCTCGGGCGGTGGCGGCTACCGCGGCGGGTCCAGTGGCGGCTCCGGCGGTTCCGGTGGCGGCTACCGCGGTGGCTCGAGCGGTGGCTCCGGCGGCGGCGGTGGCTACCGCGGCGGCTCCACGGGCGGTTCCGGCGGCTACGGCGGCGGCCAGGGCGGCTCGCGCGACCGTGACCGCGACCGCGACCAGGCGCCCCAGCGCATCCGCAACCCCCGCCCCGAGGAGCGTCGCTACGACGTGGGCCCCGAGGGCGAGCGCAGCGGCCGCAGCGGCCCCAAGGCCGGCGGCGGTGGCGCCCGCGGCGCGGCAGCGCGCGGCGGTGCCAAGGGCGGCCCCAAGACCTCCAAGACCCCCGGCATCGGCGGCGCCGGCGGCCCGCGCCGCGGCCCCGGCAGCCGGAGCGGCCAGTCCCGCCCGCGTGAGCTGGACGCGCGCATCGAGGAGCGCGTGCGCGACCGGTACGCCGACAAGCCCGTGATCAAGACCCCGAAGACCTTCCCGGGTGCCGAGGAGGAGGGTGAGCGTCTGCAGAAGGTGCTCGCCCGCGCCGGCATGGGATCGCGCCGCGCCTGCGAGGAGCTCATCGAGCAGGCCCGCGTCGAGGTCAACGGCGAGATCGTGCTGGAGCAGGGCAAGCGCGTCCAGCCGAAGGACGAGATCAAGGTGGACGGCCTGACCGTCGCCACCCAGTCGTACCTGTTCTTCGCGCTGAACAAGCCCGCCGGTGTCGTCTCCACCATGGAGGACCCGGACGGCCGCCAGTGCCTGGGCGACTACGTCACCAACCGTGAGACGCGTCTCTTCCACGTCGGCCGGCTCGACACCGAGACCGAGGGCATCATCCTGCTCACCAACCACGGTGAGCTGGCCCACCGCCTCACGCACCCGAAGTACGGCGTGAAGAAGACCTACGTCGCCGCCATCACCGGCCCGCTGCCGCGCGAGATCGGCAAGCGGCTGAAGGACGGCATCGAGCTGGAGGACGGGTACGCCCGCGCCGACCACTTCCGCGTCGTCGACCAGGTCGGCAAGAACTACCTGGTCGAGGTGACCCTCCACGAGGGCCGCAAGCACATCGTCCGCCGCATGATGGCGGAGGCCGGCTTCCCGGTCGAGAAGCTCGTCCGGACCTCCTTCGGGCCGATCGAGCTGGGCGACCAGAAGTCCGGCTGGCTGCGCCGCCTGACCAACACCGAGGTCGGCATGCTGATGCGCGAGGTCGGTCTGTAGTCCTTCTGATCGCAGAACGAGCGAAAAGCCCGCGGTGCCTTACGGCGCCGCGGGCTTTTCGCTTGTCCGGGACCCCTCTCCCTGTTTATAGTCAACCTGACCATTAAAGGGAGTGAGGGGTCGGCATGAGCTGGACCGAGGTACTCGGATTCGCCACTGGTGCCCTGTGCGTCTGGCTCGTGGCCCGCCGGCACGTCGCCAACTGGCCGATCGGCATCGCCAACAACATCTTCTTCATCGTCCTGTTCGCCCAGGCCGGCCTCTACGCCGACGCCGGGCTGCAGATCGCCTTCATCGCCCTCGCCGCGTACGGCTGGTGGTCCTGGACCCACGGGGGTGGACCAGGAACCGCCGAAGCCCTGCCGGTGCGCCGCACCACGCGCACCGAATGGGTCTGGCTGGCCGCGGCGGGGGCGGTGGGGGTGTTCGGCCTCACCCTGCTGCTGAGCCGCGCCACCGACTCCACCGTCCCCTTCTGGGACGCCCTGACGACCGGGCTCTCGCTCGCGGCGACCTACGGCCAGTGCCGCAAGCTCGTCGAGTCCTGGTGGCTGTGGATCGCCGCCGACCTCGTGTACATCCCGCTGTACGTGTACAAGGGCCTCCACCTGACCGCGGTCCTCTACGTCGGCTTCCTCGGGCTCTGCGTGTTCGGGCTGCTCGGCTGGCGGCGGACGCTCCCCGCGCGGGGCGTCCGTACGACACTGGGGGCGACGGCATGAGGCGCTACGGACACGGCCTGGTCCTGGGCAAGTTCTACCCGCCGCACGCCGGCCACCACCACCTGGTGCGCACCGCCCAGGACCGCTGCGACCGGCTGACCGTGCTGGTCTGCGCGGCCTCCGTGGAGTCCGTCCCGCTCGCCGACCGGGTCGCCTGGATGCGCGAGGAACACCCCGACACGGACGTCGTCGGCGCGGTCGACGACATCCCGGTCGACCTGACGGACCCGACGGTCTGGGAGGCGCACATGGCGATCTTCCGGGAAGCGGTCGGCAGACCCGTCGACGCCGTCTTCACCTCGGAGGCGTACGGGACCGAGCTCGCGCGGCGGTTCGGCGCCGAGGAGGTCTGCGTGGACCCGGCGCGGACGCTGTTCCCGGTCTCCGGGACGGCCGTCCGGGCCGACCCGGTGGGCTGCTGGGACTTCCTGGGGCCCGCCGTCCGGGCCTCCCTGGCCCGGCGGGTCGTCGTACTGGGCGCCGAGTCCACGGGTACGACGACGCTGTCGCGGGCGCTGGCCGAGCACTACCGGCGGCGCGGCGGGATCTGGGCCGGGACGGGCTGGGTCGCCGAGTACGGGCGCCGGTACAGCGAGGAGAAACTGGCGGCGGCGCGCGCCGCCGACCCGGCGGCCACATGGGAGGACATCACCTTCGCCTCGGAGGAGTTCCCGGTCATCGCCCGGCGGCAGGACGCGGAGGAGGAACGCTCGGCCCGGCTGGGCTCACCGGTGCTGTTCTGCGACACCGACTCCTTCGCGACCGGCATCTGGCACGAGCGGTACCTCGGCGGACGCAACGAGGAAGTCGAGAAGACCGCCTCCCTCACCCGGCGCGACCTGTACCTGCTCACGGACGACGCGGACGTGCCCTTCGAGGACGACGGCCTGCGCGACGGCCCGCACCTGCGGCCCTGGATGACCGGGCGGTTCCGGGAGGAACTGGAACGCACCGGCAGGCGTTTCCTCGTCGTACGGGGCGACCGCGAGGAACGGCTGGCGACCGCGGTGGCGGCGGTCGACGAACTGCTCGCCGAAGGTTGGCACTTCGCCGCCCCCCTGCCGGAGACCCGATGAGTGCGGCGCTGCCCGCGGGCTACGACCCCCACGCCTTCTCGCCGTTCGCGGTGACCGTCGACCTCGCGGTGTTCACCGTACGGGCCGGCCGGCTGCACGTGCTGCTGATCCGGCGCGGCCAGGAGCCGTACGAGGGCGCCTGGGCGCTGCCCGGCGGCTTCGTCCTGCCCCGGGAGTCCGCGGAGACCGCCGCCCGCCGTGAACTGGCCGAGGAGACCGGCCTGGCGGACCCCGTGGTGGCCGCCCTGCACCTGGAACAGCTGCGCACCTACAGCGAGCCGGACCGGGACCCCCGGATGCGGGTGGTCTCGGTGGCCTTCACGGCGCTGGTGCCCGACATGCCGGAGCCCGCGGCGGAGGGCGGCGGCGACGCGGCTCACGCCCGCTGGGTGCCGGTGGGGGAGGTCGCGGACCTGGCCTTCGACCACGCGGTGATCCTCGGCGACGCCCGGGAGCGGATCGGCTCGAAGCTGGAGTACACCTGCCTGGCCACCGCCTTCTGCCCGCCGGAGTTCACCCTCGGGGAGCTCCAGGCCGTCTACGAGACCGTCTGGGACACCACCCTCGACCGCCCCAACTTCCGCCGCAAGGTCCTCGCCACGCCCGGGTTCGTCGAGGCCGTGCCCGGCGCCGCCCGGCTGACCGGCGGGCGCGGCAAACCGGCCGCCCTCTATCGGGCCGGCCCGGCGACCGCCCTGCATCCCCCTCTGCTCCGACCGGAAGGACCCACCCGATGACGAAGCGAGCCGCGACCGGCGCCCTGATCGGGCTCGCCCTGGGCGACGCCCTCGGCTTCCCGACCGAGTTCAACGACGTGCCGTCGATCCTGGCCAAGACCGGTCCCTGGCGGGAGATGAAGCTGCCCCGCCCGGCGATCGTCACGGACGACACCCAGATGACCCTCGCCCTGGCGCGCGGCATACGAACGGCCGAAGAGCGCGGCCGGGTGGGCCCGCTGCGGCTCACCCGGCCGGTCCGCGAGGAGTTCGTCGACTGGTACCACTCGCCGGACAACAACCGGGCCCCCGGCAACACCTGCCTGAAGGCCTGCTCGCTCCTGAACCGGCCGGAGCGGGACTGGCGGGACGCCAGCCAGATCGGCTCCAAGGGCTGCGGCGCCAACATGCGGGTGGCCCCGGTCGGCCTGGTCCCCGGCTGGACCGAGGAGGAGCGGGCGGGCGCGGCCCAGCTCCAGTCGGCCCTCACCCACGGCCACCCGACGGCGCTCGCCGCCTCCGACCTGACGGCCCGCGCCGTGTACCTGCTGGCCCAGGGCACCGAGGTGACCGGCCTGGTCGGGCTGCTGCGCTCGTACGCCCTGGAGAACCGCACCCGCTACCACGAGCGGTGGCTCGGCGACCTCTGGATGCGCACCGCGTCCGACGCCTCGCCGGAGTCCTTCATCGCGCGCGGCTGGGACGAGTGCCTGGAGGTCCTGGACCGGCTGGCGGCCGCCCTGCGCAGCCCGTCCCCGGAGACCGACCCCTGCCTGACCACGGGCGACGGCTGGATCGCGGAGGAGGCCCTCGCCACCGCCCTGCAATGCTTCCTGCTCTTCCCCGACGAGCCCCTGACGGCCCTGCGCCGCGCGGCCTGCACCCGGGGCGACTCGGACTCCCTCGCCTGCCTCGCCGGCGCCTTCGCCGGAGCCCACCTCGGCGCGGACGTGTGGCCCCGCGACTGGGAGGGCCGCATCGAGTACCGGGACGAACTCCTGGCCTTCGGAGCCCTCTGGGATGCTTGATCCATGCTGGACGCACTGAGTCTCGACCTGACCCCCGTCGTGGCGGAGCAGCCCGACCCGCTGCTCTTCGCCACGGTCTCGGGGGCCCACCTCTACGGATTCCCCTCCCGGGACTCCGACATCGACCTGCGCGGCGCGCACCTGCTGCCCGCTGCGGCCCTTCTCGGGCTGCGCGAGCCGGAGGAGACGCGCACCCGCATGTGGGACCGGGACGACGTGGAGATGGACCTCGTCACGCACGACCTGCGCAAGTTCGTCCGCCTGATGCTGAACCGCAACGGCTACGTCCTGGAGCAGCTGCTGTCCCCGCTCGTGGTCCACACGACGCCGACCCACGAGGAGCTGATCGCGCTGGCCCCGGGGGTCCTGACCTCCCACCACGCCCACCACTACCGGGGCTTCGCCAACACCCAGTGGCGGCTCTTCGAGAAGGCCCGCGAACTCAAGCCGGTGCTCTACGCGTTCCGGGCCCTGCTCACCGGCATCCACCTGATGCGGTCGGGTGAGGTGCAGGCGCACCTGCCGACCCTGCTGGTCGAGGTGGCCGAGGCGCCCGCGTACCTCGGTGCCCTGATCGAGGCCAAGGTCGCGGCCGAGCACGGGGGCTACGCGGGGCCGGACTTCGGTGGGGTACGGCATGACTTCGAGGCGCTCCACGCGGTGCTGGACGCGGCGCAGGCCGCCTCGGGGCTGCCGGAGCACGCCTCGGCGTACGACGCGCTCGACGAGCTGGTCGTACGGCGCCGGAACCCGCGCGACTGAGAGCTACGCGGCCGACGCGCGGCGGGTGCGCTGGAGGAACTCCTCGACGCGGCGCTGGTCCGGCTCCGGGGGAAGGGGCGTTCCGGCGAGGGCGGCTTCGGTCTCCTCCTGGAGCCGGGTCATCCAGGCGTCGACCTCGTCCCAGGTGGACTCGCCGCGGCGGACCGCCAGCAGGCGCTCGCGGTGCGGGCCCGCGTCGATGGTCAGCCGGCCCGTGCGCAGCAGGTCGCGGCAGGACAGGAGCAGCCGCAGCAGGTGCATGGCGTGCTTCCAGCGCGGGGCGCCGTGGACGCGGACGTCCGCGACGAGTTTGCCGCGCTGGGATGCCGCGTACCGGCTGAAGCTGGTGTGGGCCCGGCGGGAGAGGAACGCCCCGCGCAGGGAGAGGAGTTCCTCGCCGACGGGGGTGGCCTCCTCCACCAGGGGGGAGTGCAGGCACTCCAGGATGTTCGGGTTGGCGCGCAGGGCGAGCTCGCAGAAGCGTTCCAGCTCCCAGGAGAACTCCTCGGCCCGAGGGCCCTCCACGTGCGTGGGGGGCTTCTCGAACCGCCAGAACAGCGGCGTCGGGGCGAGGTAGACACCGCGCCGGTCGGTGTCGCTCGCCTCCGTCGCCAGCCCGAACGCCCGGGACCCCATCACGCACCGGTAGACCGTGTGGTCACGTACCAGTGTCAGATCGTCCATCAGGGGAGGTTAGGCGCCGCGGCCTCCGCTACGCGAGCGAGATATTGCCGTCCGCGGCCACGGTGATCTTCTGCTCCGCCAGGGGCTTGGTGGCCGGTCCGTGGGCCACCGCGCCGTCCGCGACCTTGAACTTGCTGCCGTGGCAGGGGCAGTCGATGGTGCCGTTCTCCACCTTGTTGACCAGGCAGCCCTGGTGCGTGCAGACCGCGGTGAAGCAGCGGAAGGACCCGGCCGTCGGCTGGGTGACCACCAGCTTCTCGTCCTTGAGGACCGTGCCGCCGCCCACCGGTACGTCCGCCGCCTTGGCGATGGTCTTGCCGCCGGCGGCCGGAGCGGACGCCGACCCGGTCGTGGGTGCGGACGGGGTGGCCGCGCTGCCCGATTCGCTCTTGGGCTGCTCCTTCCCGCCGTTGCCGTCGCCGCCGCACGCGGCGAGGGTTCCGCCGGCCAGGGCGGCCGCTCCCACCGCCAGTACGGTGCGCCGGGCGGTGGTCGTGGGGTCGCTCATGGTGTCTCCTCAGCTGTGTGGCTGGTCGGGCGAGCAGCATCCTGGCCTGTGGCGGCCCCCAGGTGAAGCCCGCCGCGCCGGTTCAACGGGCGGTCGGCTGCCATGGGACCAGTGAGGCAGGGGTGCCGGGTGTGCGTACGACCTCCCACACGTGGATCACCGCGTCCCGGTTCACCGGGCCGTGCACATGCGGGTAGCGGCCGCCGGATTCATCCTCCCGGCGGACCTCCGCGGTCAGGGCGGACTCGTCGAGTTCCACCGCCAGCAGGGTCCCCGGCAACTCCCGGTAGCGCGCCTCGACGATGGCGAGAGCCGTCGCCCGGTCGGCCGAACAGTGCACGAAGCCCTCGGAGTCGAGCGAGGGCGGGGCGTACGGGAGGTCGGGCGCGGCGGCCCAGTCGGTGAGCGGGACGATGTGGAAGATCATGCGGATCGTTCTACCCCAGAGGTCGGGGAGCCGTGCGCCAGGTGGCGGTATGACCGGGCATGGGTGACATTGTCCGTGTCTCGAAGCCGGGTGCGGCGCTGTCCGCGCGGCCCGGTCCCTCTTCGAAAGGCATCACCATGGCGGGTAACGACCTCGGTTCTCTTCTCGGCGGCCTCCTCGGCGGCGGCGGCGGTCAGGGCGGTGGGGGCGGCAACATCCTCGGCTCGCTGCTCGGCGCGCTCATGGGCGGCGCCGGTGGCGGCGGTGCGCAGGCGGCCGGGAACGGCAATCCGCTGGGCGGCCTGCTGGACATGCTGACCAAGTCCGGCCTCGTCGACCAGGCGCAGTCCTGGGTCGGCACCGGCGAGAACCAGCCGGTCAGTGGTGCGCAGATCCAGGAGGCGCTGCCGGCCGACACCCTGCACAAGGTCGCGCAGGACGCGGGAGTCAGCCCGGAGCAGGCCGCCGACCAGATCGCGCAGACGCTGCCGCAGGCGGTCGACAAGCTGACGCCGAGCGGCCGGATGCCGTCCGGGTCGCTGGAGGACATCATCAAGGCACAAGCTCTCTGATCCCGCGGCAGGAGAGGGCCCGGCGGCCCCTGTCCCACGGGGTGGGACGGGATGGGCGACCGGGCCCTCTGGCTGCCCTCTCTGGCTACTCTGGTCACGCAGAGTCCTTGATCCCGTACGCACCCCTGGAGCGCCCCGTGAGAACCGCCGTCGTCATCGGAACCGGACTGATCGGCACCTCCGCGGCGCTCGCCCTGACCGGCCGCGGGATCACCGTCCACCTCGTCGACCACGACCCGGCCCAGGCCCGTACGGCGGCAGCCCTCGGCGCCGGCACGGACGAGCCCCTGGAGGGGCAGGTGGACCTCGCGATCGTCGCCGTACCGCCCACCCACGTGGCGGCGACCTTGGCGGACGTCATCGGGCGTGGCGTCGCGCGGGCGTACGTGGACGTGGCCAGTGTGAAGGGCGGGCCGCGGCGGGAGCTGGCGGAACTCGGCGTGGACCTCACCTCGTACATCGGCACGCACCCCATGGCCGGCAAGGAGCGGTCGGGGCCGCTCGCGGGCTCGGCGGACCTTTTCGAGGGGCGCCCCTGGGTGCTGACCCCGACCCGGGACACCGAGCACGAGGTGCTGAACCTGGCCCTGGAACTCGTCGCCCTGTGCCGGGCCGTGCCCGTGGTGATGGACGCGGACGCCCACGACCGGGCGGTGGCGCTGGTCTCCCACACACCGCAGCTGGTCTCCAGCATGGTCGCCGCCCGGCTGGAGGAGGCCGACGAGACGGCCGTGCGGCTGTGCGGGCAGGGAATCCGGGACGTGACGCGGATCGCGGCGTCCGATCCGCGGATGTGGGTGGAGATCCTCTCGGCGAATCCGGGACCGGTGGCGGACGTACTGTCCGGGATCGCCGCCGACCTGGAGGAGACGGTCGAGGCGCTGCGCGGTCTGCAGTCGGCCGACGAGGAGAAGCGGCGGGGTGGCGCCGCCGGGATCGAGGACGTCCTGCGGCGCGGGAACGCCGGGCGGGTGCGGGTGCCGGGCAAGCACGGCGCGGCGCCGACGGTCTACGAGACGGTGGCCGTGCTGATTTCCGACCAGCCGGGAGAGCTGGCGCGGATCTTCGCGGACGCGGGGCGGGCGGGGGTCAACATCGAGGACGTCCGGATCGAGCACGCGACGGGACAGCAGGCCGGCCTGGTGCAGCTGATGGTGGAGCCGCGGGCCGTTGCCGGCCTGACGGCCGAGCTGCGGGAGCGGGGCTGGGCGCTGCGGCAGCAGTAGGCGGGCGGGGCCGCCTGCCGGGGCTACGCCCCGGACCCCGCGCCTCGATCGCCGGCGGGGCTGGAGGTAGGCCGGGTGCGGCGCCGTTGCCGGGGGCGCTGCCCCCGGAGCCCCCGCGCCTCGAACGCCGGCGAGGCCGGATCGTGTGCGGCGGGGCTGGATTGTGCGGGCGGGATCCGGGGGTGTCGGGGCCCGGTAACCTGGAGCAGGGGCGTTTTCGCGCGCCCGCATTCGTACGCGCAACCAGGAAGGTGCCCGCACCGTGGAAACCGCAGCTCCGGCAGCCGTGATCGTCGCCATCGACGGTCCCTCCGGCACGGGCAAGTCCAGCACCTCCAAGGCCGTGGCCGCCAAGCTCGGGCTGCGCTATCTGGACACCGGGGCCCAGTACCGGGCCATCACCTGGTGGATGATCACCAACGGCGTGGACCCCGACGACCCCGAGGCGATCGCCCTCGCCGCCGGCAAGCCCGCCATAGTGTCCGGTACGGATCCGGCCGCGCCCACCATCACCGTGGACGGCCTCGACGCCTCCGCTCCGATCCGCACCCAGGAGGTCACCTCCAAGGTCAGCGCCGTCAGCGCCGTCCCCGAGGTGCGCACCCTGATCACCGAGCTGCAGAGGTCCATCGCCGCCGAGGCGGCCGCGGAGGCCGACGGGATCGTCGTCGAGGGCCGGGACATCGGCACCACCGTCCTGCCCGACGCCGACCTCAAGATCTTCCTCACGGCCTCCCCCGAGGCGCGCGCCGCCCGGCGCAGCGGTGAGCTCCGCGGCAAGGAGGCCGCCGACCTCGCGGCCACCCAGGCGGCGCTGATCAAGCGCGACGCCGCGGACTCCGGCCGCAAGACCTCCCCACTGGCCAAGGCCGACGACGCCGTCGAGGTGGACACCACCGAGCTCACGCTCGACCAGGTCATCGAGTGCGTCGTGACCCTGGTGGAAGAGAAGCGGGCGGGCCGCAAGTGAGCGAAGCGCCCTCCCTGAGGGGTGCGGCGGTCGGCAGGCGCATCGGCATCGGCCTCATGTACGGGCTGTGGAAGCCGCGCGTGCTCGGTGCCTGGAAGGTGCCGGCCTCCGGCCCGGTCATCCTTGCCGTGAACCACTCGCACAACATCGACGGCCCGATGGTGATGGGCACCGCCCCGCGGCCCCTGCACTTCCTGATCAAGAAGGAAGCGTACGTGGGCCCGCTCGGCCCCTTCCTCGAAGGGATCGGGCAGGTCAAGGTCGACCGCAGCGGCCCCGACCGCACCGCGATAGGCCGCGCCCTCGGCGTGCTCGACAATGGAGGGGCCCTGGGCATCTTCCCCGAGGGCACCCGGGGCGAGGGAGACTTCGCCTCACTGCGCGCCGGGCTCGCCTACTTCGCGGTCCGCAGCGGCGCGCCCATCGTGCCGGTGGCCGTGCTGGGCAGCGGCGACACCAAGGGCAGGTTCGTCAAGGGACTGCCCGCCTTCAAGAGCCGGGTCGACGTCGTCTTCGGCTCGGCCTTCGACGCCGGGGACGGCAGTGGCCGCCGTACCCGTACCGCGCTGGACGAGGCCACCGTACGCATCCAGGACAGGCTGACCGCCCACCTGGCCGACGCCAAGCGCCTCACCGGGCGCTGAGCGAGACTTGACCTAGTAGTGGAACCGCGCTGCGCGGGTACCACCGATCACCACGAACGACGAGGAACGGACTTCATGAACGACCAGCACGACCACGGAGCGCTTGGCGATGCCGAGTACGCGGAGTTCATGGAGCTCGCCGCGGAAGAGGGCTTCGACATCGAGGACGTCGAAGGTGCCCTCGAGGAGGCCGCTGCCGGCCCCCTCCCCGTCCTCGCCATCGTCGGCCGCCCGAACGTCGGCAAGTCGACCCTGGTGAACCGCATCATCGGCCGCCGCGAGGCGGTCGTCGAGGACAAGCCCGGCGTCACCCGCGACCGCGTCATGTACGAGGCCGAGTGGGCGGGCCGCCGCTTCACGGTCGTCGACACGGGCGGCTGGGAGCAGGACGTCCTCGGCATCGACGCCTCCGTCGCCGCCCAGGCCGAGTACGCCATCGAGGCCGCCGACGCCGTGGTCTTCGTCGTCGACGCCAAGGTCGGCGCCACCGACACCGACGAGGCCGTCGTGCGCCTGCTGCGCAAGTCCAAGAAGCCCGTCGTGCTGTGCGCCAACAAGGTCGACGGCCAGAGCGGCGAGTCCGACGCGGCCTCGCTGTGGTCCCTGGGCCTCGGCATGCCGCACCCCGTCTCCTCGCTGCACGGCCGCGGCACCGGCGACATGCTGGACGCCGTCCTCGAAGCCCTGCCCGAGGCCCCCGAGCAGACTTTCGGCGGCGCCGCCCCCGGCGGCCCGCGCCGCATCGCGCTGATCGGCCGCCCCAACGTGGGCAAGTCCTCGCTGCTCAACAAGGTCGCGAAGGAGGAGCGGGTCGTCGTCAACGAGCTGGCCGGCACCACCCGCGACCCGGTCGACGAGCTGATCGAGCTGGGCGGCGTCACCTGGAAGTTCGTCGACACCGCCGGCATCCGCAAGAAGGTCCACCTCCAGCAGGGCGCCGACTACTACGCCTCCCTGCGCACGGCCGCCGCCGTGGAGAAGGCCGAGGTCGCGGTCATCCTGATCGACACCACCGAGACCATCAGCGTCCAGGACCAGCGCATCATCACCATGGCCGTCGAGTCCGGCCGCGCGATCGTGATCGCCTACAACAAGTGGGACGAGCTCGACGAGGAGCGCCGCTACTACCTCGAGCGCGAGATCGAGACCGAGATGCAGCAGGTCTCCTGGGCGCCCCGGGTGAACGTCTCCGCGCTCACCGGCCGCCACATGGAGAAGCTGGTCCCGGCGATCGAGACCGCCCTCGCGGGCTGGGAGACGCGCGTCCCCACCGGTCGGCTGAACGCCTTCCTCGGCGAGGTCGTCGCCGCCCACCCGCACCCGATCCGCGGCGGCAAGCAGCCCCGCATCCTGTTCGGTACCCAGGCCGGCAGCAAGCCGCCGCGGTTCGTCCTCTTCGCCTCCGGCTTCCTGGAGCACGGCTACCGCCGCTTCATCGAGCGCCGGCTGCGCGAGGAGTTCGGCTTCGAAGGCACCCCGATCCACATCTCGGTGCGGGTGCGCGAGAAGCGCGGCGCCCAGTACAAGAAGAAGAAGTAGGCGCCTCGGGGTCAGTAGCCCCGGCGCGGAGCGGGCGGCAGTGCCGCCGGGATGTGGGTCATCCCGGTCTGGTGCTGCCGCCCGCCGCTGTATGCGGGGGCGGGCTCGGAGGCGGCGCCCGCGTAGGAGTAGGCGGGCTGTGGCTGCGGCTGCGGGGCGTACGAGGGCTGCCAGGTGTCGGTGCGCTGCCACGAGGAACCGTTCCAGCCGCCGGAGTACGATCCGACGCTGCTGCTGCCGCCGCCGCTGCCGTACGCGCCCCCGTACGAGAACGCCGTGAACCCGAGGTCCTCCTCGCCCGTACGGTCGCCCGGCAGCGCCCGGAAGGCGCGCAGGTACTCCGAGTACAGCGTGTCGTAGATCGGGGTGTGCGAGGCGGTGCTCGTACGGGCGGGGGCGCGGGAGGAGTCGTATGAGTGCACGTACCAGCCAACGAAAGCGGCGCCCTGCGGATGCGGGGTGAGCGGGGCGAAAACGCAAGAAGCCGGGGGTGTGCGGGACGGACCGCACACCCCCGGCGCACGCCGCCGGGCCCCCGGGGTGAGGGGGGCCCGGCGGCCGTTTTCGAGCCGCTGGGCGTCAGGCCCCGGAGGTACCGGCGAGGGGCATCGAGGCGGCCACGAGCTTGCCCGCGGCGGCGGCCTTGTCCAGGGCGTCGCGCAGCAGGTCCTCGCGGGGCTGCTGGCCGATGGAGCCGACCGGGGCGGCGTAGATGAGCACGCGCTGGGTCTTGTTGACGGCCGCCCGCCAGCCGTCGGTGACCGACAGCGCCTGGTGCGCCTGCCACCACGCGACCTGGCCGCCGTCGGTGCCCGGCTGCAGCACGGCGTGCAGCTGCCCGCCGGCGAGCAGCACCGACCAGCCGCCGAGGGCGGTCGGGAGTTCGGCGGTGTCCGTGACCGGGATGAAGCCCTGCTCGATGAGGAGCGGCAGGAAATCGTCGCCCGGGCCGGTGGTGCCGGGGCGGGCGATGGGCGCGGTCGGCTCGACGACCAGGGCGGGGTGCAGTTCGCCGCCGATCAGGACCAGGCCGCTGGTGATGCCGAGGACGGCCTGGCCACCCGGCACGTTCTGTGGGCCCTCACCGGGGAGGGGCACGGCGGGCGCGGAGGGTGCCGGGCCGTCGCCGGTGATGCTGCGGACGGCGCCCTGCAGCTGCTCCTCGGAGACGGTGACGACCTGCGAGGGGATGCAGGTGGCGTGGGCGAAGGCGAGGACGGCGGTCTCCTCGCCGACGAACAGCACCGTGCTGGTGCGGTCGCTCTCGGGGTCGCCGGGGGTGCGGCAGGAGGTGCAGTCGTAACTGCGCGGCGCGTCGTCGCCGACGAGCAGCCTGTCGGCTTCTTCGTCACCGATCTCGGCACGTACCTCATCACTGACGTCGAGCATGCGCGGCACGGGGTGACTCCTCGGCATAGGTGCGGGCCGGGCGGTTCCCGGCTCGCCGGGCTCAACGGGGGATCGGCGGCCGGGGTCACGCCATTGGAGGGAACGGAATCGAACCGGGCCCCCGGAAGAGTGAACCGTCCGACCGGGGCTTTGTTTTCGTGCCAACTGTTTTCTCGTTGTGCGCAGTTGGTGCTCGGAGATGGCCGTTTGGGGGAGGCGGCGCGGTCGGCCGACCGGGTGGGGCGCGAGGAAGCGCCGCGTGGCGGTTCGGGAGCGGCGCGGGAGGCTGCGTAGCGTGACGCGATGCCCAACCTCGGGATCCGGCGAGGCGCCGTCGGTGCTGCCGTCGCCGTCGCCGTCACCGCTGCCGCCGTACTGGTGCTCGTACTCCCCTCCGGTGCGGCGGCAGCGGCTCCGCCACCGCCCGCGCCCGGGCCTGCCGGGGTGGCGCACCCCGGTTCGCCGGGACTGATCGGGAAGGGGCCCGGGGACTGCGGACCGGGCGGGGAGTGGCCCTGGGACTGCGTGGCCGACTGCGAGAGCAGCGGCCGCTGGGCGGTCAACACCGGCAACGGCTTCTACGGCGGGCTGCAGTTCTGGCAGCAGACGTGGGAGGAGTACGGCGGGCTGGCCTTCGCGCGGCGGGCCGACCTGGCGAGCCGCGGGCAGCAGATTCGGGTCGCCCAGGACGTCCTCGCCCGGCAGGGGTGGGACGCCTGGCCGGTGTGCTCGAAGCGGTACGGGCTGGCGGGCCGGATGCACACGGTGCGGGCCGGGGACACCCTGTACGCCATCGCCCGGAGGCACCGGGTGGTGGGCGGCTGGCCGGCGCTGTACGCGGCGAACCGGGCGCTGATCGGGCCGAAGCCGGGGGTGATCGCGATCGGGATGCTGCTGGTCATTCCGGAGCCGGTGGGGGTGGGTGCGGGGGTGCCGGTGGCGAAGCCGTTGCCGGAGGCGAAGCCGGTGCCGTTGCCGGAGGCCGTTCCTCCGTCGCCTCGCCGCTGAACACCACCGCGCCGCGGCGCAGTTCGTGGACCAGGACCCCGGGGCGGGCGAGTGCCGGGGGCAGGCTCTGTTCGGCGAGGACCACGGCGGAGCCCTCGGCGGCCCGGGCGGCGAGTAGTTCGTACGTACGGGCCGCGACGGCGGTCGACATGCCCTGGGTGGGCTCGTCCAGCAACAGGACCGTCCCGGGGGCGCTGAGCAGGGCCCGGGACAGGGCCAGCATCCGCTGCTCCCCGCCGGAGAGGGTGCCGGCGGGCCGGGCGAGGAGGGCGGCCAGCGCGGGGTAGGCGGCGAGCGCGGGCCCGGGGTGCGGGGCGGTGAGCAGGAGGTTCTCCTCGACGGTCAGCGACGGGTACACCGCTTGCCGGTCCGGTACGAAGCACAGCCCGCGGTGGGCCCGTTCGTGGGCCGGTAGGCGGGTGACGTCGGCCGTACGCCAGGACACGGCGCCGGAACCGAGCCGTACGGCTCCGGCGAGGGCGCGCAGGACGGTGGTACGGCCGGAGCCGTTGCGGCCGAGCAGCACGGTGAGGGTGGCGGCGGGCACCGGCAGGTCGACGCCGTGCAGGGCCTCCAGCGGGCCGTAGCGGACGCGGGCGGCGTGCAGGGCCATCTCAAGGGGCATGGAGGCGCCCGTCCCTGAGGGTGTGGACCGTGTCCGTGAGGGTGGCGAGCAGGTCCAGGTCGTGCTCGATGACCACGAGGCCCATCCCGTCGGCGGCCAGGGCCCGCAGCACGCGGGCGAGGGCGGCGACCTCCGCGGTGTCCAGCCCGGCGGTGGGCTCGTCGAGGAGCAGCATCCGGGGGTCGGCTGCCAGGGCCCGGGCGAGCTCGGTGCGGCGGAGGATCCCGGTGGGGAGGAGGGCGGCGGGGGTGTGGCGGTGGGGGAGGAGGTCGAGGAGGCGGAGGGTTTGGGCGGTGGGTCGTGGCGGGTGTGTGGGGTGCGGGTGCGTGGGGTGCGCGGGGTGCGGGTGGCCTTGGTCCTCGCCGACGCGGACGTTCTCCTCGACGGTGAGGGTGGGGAAGACGGCGGGCTGCTGGAAGGTCCGGGCGAGCCCGAGCCGGGCCCGGGCGTGTGGGGGGAGGCGGGTGATGTCCCGCCCGTCGAGGAGGACCCGGCCGTCGCTCGGCCGGAGCGTGCCGGCCAGGCAGTGCAGGAGGGTGGTCTTGCCGGCGCCGTTCTCGCCGACGATGCCGGTGATGTGGGCGGCGTGGGCGTTCAGGTCGAGCCCGCGGAGTGGCTCGCCGCCGGGGTAGCGAACGTGGAGGCCTCGCGCTTGCAGCAGCGGCGGCTCGGTTCTCGGCGCGGCGCCGTTGCCGGGGCGCTGCCCCGGGCCCCGCGCCTCAAACGCCGGCGGGGCTGAATTGGCGCTCGGCGGCGTGCTGGGGCGCTGCCCCGGGCCCCGCGCCTTGAGTGCCGGTGGGGCTGGGTGTGTGCCGGGCGGGGTCGGGGGCGTGGGCGGCGTTCTGCTGGGGCTCCGCCCCAGGCCCCGCGCCTCAAACGCCGGCGGGGCTGGATGGTTCCCCGGTGGGGCCGGGGTGGTGCTGCGGGTCAGCAGGGTTGCGGTGGTGAGGGTGAGGAGGCCGATGGTCAGGGCGGGGAGGGCGGTTGGGGTGGTGGTGTCGAGGGTGGTCAGGAGGGTGGCCGCGGCCACCGCCGTGAGGGTGCTGTCCGCGCCCAGGGCCGTTACCGCCGCGAACCAGAGGAGGCCGCGGATCGGGTCGAAGGCCTCGGGGTCGAAGGCCCGTACCGCCATGACCAGCATCCCCCCGCCCAGCGCGGCCAGCGCCGCTCCGACGGCGAAGGCGAGGAGCTTCAGCCGCGGGACCGGGATCCCCGCGGCCGAGGCCCCGGCCTCGTGGTCCCGGAGCGCCGCGAAGGCCCGGCCCGGGCGGCCCCGGCGCAGGGCCCGTACCGCGAGCAGCGCGGCGGCCAGGAGCGCCAGCTCCAGCACGTAGTACGCGCGGTCGTCGGCGAAGCCCGCCGGGCGGGACGGCGTCAGGCCTGCCGTCGCGTACGGCTGCGCGAACACGAACCGACTGACCATGACGCCGACGGCCAGGGTGACCAGGGCGAGGGCCAGGCCGCGCCGCCGGATCGCGGGGGCGCCGGTCAGCAGCCCGAGCGGGGCGACGAGGAGGACGGCGAGCCCGAGGGCCACCAGCTCCGGTACGCCCGCGCCGGCCAGGTGGGCGGTGAGGAGCGCGCCGAGCCCCGCGTACGCGGCCTGGCCCAGGGAGAGCTGCCCGCCGCGGCCCGTGACGAGGACCAGGGACAGCAGGATCACGGCGAGCGCGGGGATCCGCAGCGCGGCGTCCAGCCCGGCCCCGCCGAAGCGCAACGGGAGGAGCAGCAGCCCGGCCAGCACCGCCCAGGCGAGGGTCCGTAGGGGAGCGGGGAGACCGCCGCCTCGGGCCGGGCCGAGGTCCGGCGCCGCCCGCGCCGCCGCCGAGCGGGACGCCGGGAGGAGGGCCGCCACCAGCAGGGCGACCGCGAAGAGGTTGGCGGCGAGGGACTGGAGGAAGGGCGCGGGCCAACCCTCCGGGTGGAAGCGGGTGAGCTGCGCCTGGGCCACGCCGATCGCGAGGGCGACGCCGACGGCCACCGGGAGGCTGCGCAGCCGGGCGGCGACGGCCACCGCGAGCACTTCCAGGACCAGCAGCGGGAGCCCGTACGGGTCCAGCCGGAGGTACGGGGCCAGCAGGATGCCCGTCAGCCCTGCCGTGGCGGCGCCGAACGCCCAGCCGGCCGCCGCGACCCGGGCGGTGTCGATGCCGCCCAGTTCCGCCAGGGCGCGGTTGTCGACCACCGCGCGCAGATCGCGGCCGAAGGCCGTACGGCGGGTCGTCCAGGCGACCAGGAGGGCCGACACCAGCACGGCTCCGAGCTGTGGCCACGGCTCGGAGCCGAAGAGCACCGGCGCGTCCGCCCGTGCGCCCGGTCCCCAGACGGCCACCGCCACCCCGATCAGGAGGACGAACACGCCGATCGTGATCGTCAGGTCCCGTACCCGGTCCCGGGGCCGGGCGGAGAGCAGCCGGTCGAGCAGCATCCCGAGGCAGGGGGCGAAGACCAGGACGGTGAGCGCGGCCGCCACCCCCGTCGGCACGGACCACCGCACCACCAGCTCCCGCATGACGTACGCGCACACCATGGCCACCGCGCCGTGCGCCAGGTTCAGCACGCCGGTGGCCCGGTACGTGACGATCAGCCCGATGCCGGTCAGCGCGGCGGCGCTGCCGACCGCGAGGCCCGCCAGGGTGAGTTCGTACGTCAGAGAGGCCACGGCGGCTCACACACCGGACACGGGGTCAGCCCGTCCGCCGGGTCCGCCGGGAACACCTCGGGGCGGCCGTCCACCAGCGGGCAGTCCGGCCGGTGGGCGAGGGTGCCGCCGGGAACCCTGACCGGGGGTCCGGTGGAGGAGGGGCCCGGCGGCGGGGGCTCCTCCGCCGGCGCCGTCGGGGGCGCCGGCCGCCACCGGGCCAGCAGCCCCGCACCTGCCACGATCAGGGCGGCGCCCGGCACCGTACAGGAGGCCAGCCAGGGGATCTGCCGCTCCGCGAACCGCTCGCCGGACACGCCGTACCAGCCCGCCAGGCACAACAGCGCCCCGCACGCCACAGCGCCCAGGCCCGGCCACACCGTTCGCACACCGCCCCCCCGTCCGCTCGGTCCGCGCGTTGCGGGATGCCGTGAAGACACTGACCCTGGAAGCATCGAGCCGAACGGCTCGCTCGGACACCGGTGGTGAGCCAGATGGTCCAGAGCAGACACCCACGTGCCGCGGCCTGGGCGGCGGCCGCAGTACTGCTGGTCGTGCCGGCCCTCGCGGGATGTTCCTCGGATTCGGATTCGGACGCGACCGCGGGAGGCAACGCGGCGTCGAGCCCGCCCTCCGCCGGAGCCCCCGCCACACCGACCGCGGACGGCCCGGCCGACCCCGCGGCGGCCAAGGCGAAGATCGAGAAGAACTGGGTCCTCTTCTTCGATCCGAAGGTCACCACGGAGGACAAGGCCGAGGTGCTGGAGCACGGCGACCTGATGGAACCGCTGCTGGCCGGTCTCGCGCACCTCCCCAACGCGGACAAGACTTCCGTGAAGGTCACGAACGTCACCTTCACCTCGCCCACCGAGGCGACCGTGACCTACGACCTGCTGGTCGACGGCTCCCCGGCACTGTCCGACAGCAAGGGCGTCTCGGTGCTCGACGACGGGGTCTGGAAGGTTTCGATGAAGACCCTGTGCGGGCTGATCGGGCTCAGCGGCAATGCGGCGCCGGCGCCGTGCTGAAACCCTGTTGTGCGCGGCGCTCCTGACGGCGAGCGCCGCCTGCGGGAGCCGGCTCCCCGAGAGCGCCTTCCGCGAAGGCACGCGCCCGGTCGCCGAGCCGGTGAAGGTCGGCATCATCGCCAGCGCCACCAGCCCCGTCGGCGGAGACGCCTTCACCGGCCCCGGTGAGGGCGCCCGAGCCTGGTTCGACGTACTGAACGCCCGCGGCGGGCTCGGCGGCCGCCCGGTCGAGGTGGTCGGCTGCGACGACGGCGGCAGCGGGATCGGCAACAACGCGTGCGTGCGCCGACTCCTCGACGAGGAGAAGGTGTTCGCGCTCGTCGCGACGACCTCCCTCTCGTACGCGGGCGCTCCGCGGGTCAGCCGGGCCGGCGTGCCCGACATCGGCGGACAGCCCATCGGGACGGCGTACGACACGTACCCGCACCTGTACGGGATCTACGGCAGCCAGGCTCCCCGCGACGGCAAGGCCCCCGGCTGGGGCGGCACCCTCTACGGCGGCACCGAGGTCTACCGGTACTTCAAGCACGAGCAGGGCGCCCGCAGCGCCGCCGTGGTCGCCTACAACCAGGCCGCCTCCGCCGGTTACGCCCGCCAGATCACCCAGGGGCTGCGCGCCGAGGGGTACGAGGTGGTGCCCGAGCAGGTCGACTTCGCCCTGCCCAACTTCCGGGCCGTCGCCGCCGACCTGAAGGCGCGCGGCACGGACCTGGTGTTCGACGCGCTCGACACCCACGGCAACGCCCGGCTCTGCGAGGCGATGGACGCCGCCGGGGTACGGGTCACGGCCAAGGTCACCAACGTGCAGAACTGGGACGACCGGGTGCCCGCCGAGTTCAAGGACGCGAGCGGCTGCCGCAACTCCCTCTGGGTGACCGGGTCGAGTCGCAACCACGCCGACGCCGCAGCCCCGGCCGTCGCGGAGTTCCGCGCCGCGCTGGCGGGGAAGGCGCTGTCCCAGTGGCAGCTCGAAGGCTGGGCCGCCGCCATGTGGTTCACCGACGCGGCCCGCTCCTGCCTGCCCGACCTCACCCGTCCGTGTGTCGAACGGTTCATGGGCCGCCCGGAGCCCTACACCGCGCGCGGGCTGCTGCTGCCCGTCTCCTTCGTGCCCTCGCCGGTCCCGCCGGCCGAACGCAGGACCTGCCTGTCCGTGGCCCGCTGGCAGGACGGCAAGGGCTGGGTGACCCAGGGCGGGGACATGACCCGCACCTGTTTCGTGGTGCCCCAGCTGCCCTACCGGCCCTGAACCGCCCCGGACCTTGGCGCCGCGCCCCGCCGGCAGACTCTTGGGCATGCTCGAAACCTCCGCACGACTGCTGCGCCTGCTGTCCCTGTTGCAGGCCCACCGCGAATGGACCGGGGCCGACCTCGCGGACCGGCTCGGGGTGACACCGCGGACGGTTCGGCGGGACGTGGACCGGCTGCGCGAGCTCGGGTACCCGGTGAACGCGAGCCCCGGGACCGGCGGCGGCTACCAGCTCGGCGCCGGTGCCGAGCTGCCGCCGCTGCTGCTGGACGACGACGAGGCCGTGGCCGTGGCCGTCGGGCTGCGCACCGCCGCCGGCAACGGGGTCGAGGGCATCGGGGAGGCCTCCGTACGGGCCCTGGCCAAACTGGAGCAGGTGCTGCCCTCGCGGTTGCGGCGCCGCGTCTCCGCGCTCAACGAGTTCACCGTGCCGATGCTGCGCGGCGCCGAGCGGTCCACCGTGGACCCCTCGGTGCTGGCCGAGCTCGCCGCCGTCTGCCGGGACGGCGAGCGGCTGCGCTTCGAGTACTCGGACCACGGGGGCAACGCCACCCGCCGCACGGTCGAGCCGCACCGGCTGGTGTGCACCGAGCGGCGCTGGTACCTGGTCGCCTGGGACGTGGACCGGGAGGACTGGCGGACCTTCCGCGCCGACCGGATCGAGCCCAGGCCCCCGCACGGACCGAGGTTCACCCCGCGCCCGCCGCCCGCAGAGGACTTGGCCGCGTACGTCTCCCAAGGCGTGTCCCAGCGGGTGTACGCGGCCCGCGCGGTGGTGCGGCTGAAGGTTTCGGCCGAAGAGGCGGCGCGGATCATCGGGCCGAGCGACGGAGCCCTGGAACCGGTCGACGCGACCGGTTGTCTGCTGCGCACCGGGGCGGTGAACCTGGACGTTCTGGTGATTCACATCATGCTGCTCGGCTGTGAGTTCGAGGTGGTCGAGCCGCCCGAGCTGACCGACCGGATCAGGGCCGCGCGGGATCTCCTCGGACGGGCCGTGGGGCCGGAGAAGTGAAGGAAATGTAGCGGTCCTGAGGGGTATTCAGTTGGTCTGGTCCAACAGGACGCCGGCAATCCCCGAGGGAAATACCAGCGTTCTCGGGGGAAATTCCAAAGAGTCTGCACGGCGGGCGTGTCGCGGGCCGCAAAACAATTGGCGGTTGTAGATATTCTGTGACACAAGCGTGACCCGGGACGGACGAACGTCCGGGCGTGGCGCTGACGGACGACGAAGGCGGGCCGGGTCGGTGACCCGGCCCGCCTTCATGTCGCGGGGCTCGTCGCGGGGTGGGGTGGTGCGTACCGCCCCCGCGGTGGGTTGCTCAGCCGCCGGCCACCGGCCGGGCCGCCGCGGCCCCCCGGGCGGCGGCCCGCTCGCCGTGCGCCGGGCGGCGGCTGCCGACCGGGGTGACGGGCGTCCGCTCCGAGCGGATCACGTGCTGCCGGCCGGACACGTGCGCGGCCGGCCGGGGCGCCGGGGAGTGCGCGGCGACCGCGGTGACCGCACCGGCCGTGGCCGGCTGCGCGGCCGGCGCCGCCGCCAGCTCCGGGACCGGGTCGGCGACGGGCCGGAGCTGCCACTTCCCGCCCGCGGACAGGAGCGGGGTGAGCGCGGTGACGACCGGAGCGGGCATCCGCCCGGTCTCCGCGCGACGGCGCAGCAGCTCGCGCAGCTCGAAGACGTAGGCCTCGACCCGGGCGATCAGCGGCTCGAACCAGGGGAGCGCCAACAGGATCAGCAGCCCCGCGGACCAGCCGAGCAGCACGTCGCTGACCCAGTGCGTGCCGAGGTACACGGTGGTGGCGCCGACGCTCAGGGAGACGACCGCGGACACCACGGACAGCACCCGCCGGGTGACCACGGTGGAGGCCAGATAGGCCAGGATCCCCCAGGTCACGACGGCATTGGCGGTGTGGCCGGAAGGAAATATATCGCCGCCCGCGAAGAGTTCGGCCGAGCCGATCTCGGTGGCGTAGTGCGGGCCGAGCCGGCCGAGGCCGAGCTTGACGGCCCCGACGGTGACGTTGAGCAGCAGCAGTGCCACACCGAGGGTGATCATCGGTCGGAGGGTGTGCTGCCGCCAGGAGCGCCAGCCGAGCCAGGCGGCGACCATGACCGCGGTGGGCCCGCGCTGGCCGAGCACGACGAGGTAGTCGAGGAAGGCGTGCAGCTGCGGCCACTGCTCGTAGGGCCGGAAGAACATGATCTGCCAGTCCAGGCGGACGAGCCAGGACGTGGTCAGTACGGCCACCACGATCGCGAGGTAGAAGGCGAGGGTCGATCCCAGGAGTACGACGCGGTGCCGGCTCATCTGCGGGGTTTGCAGATGAGCCGGTCGCTCTGGTTCCCGGTCCAGCCGGGCGAACACCCGCTCCAGACGGGTCAGGATTTGGTCGGTACGCACTCAATCGACGTTACCGCGCGTTGATGCTCAGCCCGGGCGAATCGCGGGCTTTGTGATGACCATGTGATGTGGAGTTGGTCTCACGCGGGACTTAATTGCGGGTATTTCGACAGCGGTTGGCGCGGCCTCGATCCGCATACCGGTAATTGATTCACGCGCTTACCCGAGCTTTATCAACGCAGGCCCTTTCCATTCTCTATGGGCCGGGTTCTCCATGGGCCGGGCCTACGGGGGCCCCGACCCGTTCAGCCAGAACGCCCCGTAGACCGCCGAGGCCAGGGCCCCCGCGCCCAACACCACGCCCGCCCGCAGGGTCCGCCACCGGGCCAGGGCCAAGGCCACGGGCAGCAGCAGGGGGAAGGCGGGAAGCAGCAGCCGGGGCTTGGAGCCGAAGTATCCGGACGCGCACAGCGCCAGCGCCACGAGGATCCCGCAGTACACGAGCAGCGGCGCCGGCTGCCCCTGCCGCACGCACTTCCCGTACAGCCACAGCACCAGCACGACCCCCGCGATCAGCCCCACCCCGGCGAGGAAGGCGGAGGAGGCCAGCTTCCCGCCGATGAACCGGGCGAAGGCCCAGCCGCCGTCGAAGCCGTTGCCCCAGCCGCCCTGCACGTCCAGGTATCCGAACAGCCCGCCCCCGGTACGCGCCCCGACCCACAGCACGTACGCCGCCGCGCCCATCGGGGCCAGCGCCCCGCCGACCGCCATGCGCCAGGAGCGCTCCCCGCGCCGCCAGGCCAGTACCGCGGTCACCCACACCGCCGCGACCACCGCCGCCCCGACCGGGCGGGTCAGACCGGCCGCCGCCGCGAGCAGGCCCGCCGTGAGCCACCGGCCGCGCAGGGCCCCGTACAACGCCCAGGCGGCCAGTGCGGTGAACAGCGGCTCGCTGTACGCCATCGACTGCACGATCCCGACGGGCAGCGCCGCCCACACCCCGACGGCGAACACCCCGGCGCGGCGGCCGTGGAGGAGGTCGGCGACCGCGAAGATCCCCCAGGCCGCGGCTAGCCCCGCGACCACCGACACCACCAGGCCGGCGGAGCCGTGACCGAGCCCGGTCGGTGCCGACACCAGCCGCTCCAACCAGGGCAGCAGCGGGAAGAAGGCCAGGTTCGAGTGGACGTCGCCGTTCGGGAGGACCACCTCGTACCCGTACCCCTCGGCGGCGATGCGGGCGTACCAGAGCGAGTCCCAACGGGCCGACAGCAGGGTGTGCGGGCTGCTGCCGGCCGCCGAGCACCACACCGCGAGCACCGCCAGTCCCAGCAGCCGGACGGCCGCGAAGACGGCGAGCGCGGGCGCGGCCCGGCGAAATCCAAGATCTTTCACGGGCATGATTATCGGTGGCGGCGGGCGGTGACCCCGGTCAGAACCACGGGCCGTGAGCGCGCGTGTACGCGGGGGAGGGCCGGGGGTGGGGGGAGTGGCACACGCCACACGGAGGGCGCCGCCGGGATGAGAGCTTGGCCACGTGCCGGGCAGGCGAACTCGCGTACGCTGATCGTTCACTCGCGTGTCGATGCCGGACCCCGTTGGACGCCGCACAGCGCACCACCCCCCGTGGCTCCACAAGACGCTGGTCCGCCGAGCCCGAGGGATCACCTGGGAGGTACATGCATGGCGGGGACGAACGCGGCCGGGGTCAAGGCCCCTTCCCCCTGGCAGCGGCTGAGCGCGGCCTCCGGCGGAAGCAACCGCTGGGTCGTCCTGGCCGTCCTCTGCGTCAGCCTGGTCCTCGTCGCCCTCGACGCGACGATCCTGCACGTCGCCGTGCCCTCGGTCACCGAGGACCTGCGCCCGGGCTCCATCGAGCTCCTCTGGATCGTCGACGCCTACCCGCTGGTCTGCGCCGCACTGCTGATCCTCTTCGGCACCCTCGGCGACCGGGTCGGCCGCCGCCGCATCCTCCTCCTCGGATACGGACTCTTTGGCGTGGCCTCCGCCATCGCGGCCCTCGCCGACAACGCCCAGGTCCTCATCGCCGCGCGCGCCCTGCTCGGCATCGGCGGGGCGATGATCATGCCCGCCACCCTCTCGATACTCCGACAGGTCTTCCCCGACCGGCGCGAGCGGGCACTGGCCATCGGCATCTGGACCGCCGTCGCCGCGATCGGCGCCGCGAGCGGGCCGGTGCTCGGCGGATTCCTCGTCCAGCACTACTGGTGGGGCTCCGTCTTCCTCATCAACATCCCGCTGATGGCGCTGATCCTGCCGCTCGGACGCCGGCTGCTGCCCGAATCGCGCGGGGCGGCGGACGGGCCGTGGGACGTACTGGGCGCGCTGATGGCCGCCGCCGGTGTGCTCGGGGCGGTCCTCGGGATCAAACGGCTCGGCGCGGAACGGCAGCTGTTCGACGCGCAGGCGCTGGTGCCGCTCGCGCTCGGCGTGGTGCTGCTGGTGCTCTTCGTACGGCGGCAGAAGCGGCGTACGCACCCACTGATCGACATGCGGATGTTCTCCCGGGCCGCCTTCACGACCTCGGTCGGCTGCATCGTGCTGGCCATGCTGGCGCTGGTCGGCCTGGAGCTGATCGCCGTGCAGTACCTCCAGCTGGTACTGCACCTCAGCCCGCTGGAGACCGGCCTGCGGCTGCTGCCGCTCACCTTCGCCGCCATGGCCGCGGGCGCCACCGGCTCGTACACGCTGGCCCGGATCGGGCCGCGCACGATGGTCTCGCTGGGCTTCGTCCTCACCGCCCTCGCGGTGCTGCTGCTGACGCTGATGGGCCAGCACGACCGGCCGGTGCTGCTGACGGTCGGCTTCGTCCTGCTCGGCTTCGGGCTGCAGACCACGCTGTTCGCGGCGTACGAGTCGATGCTGAGCGAGGCCCCGGCGGCGACGGCCGGCGGCGCGGCCTCCATCGGCGAGACCTCCTACCAGTTGGGTGCCGGCATGGGCATCGCGCTGCTGGGCAGCGTGATGAACGCGGCGTACCGGCCGGGGCTGGTGGGCGTACCGGGGATTTCGGCGGCGGACTCGGCGGGCGCGGCCAATTCTCTGGGCGAGGCCTACGCGATCGCCGCGCACCTCGGGGGGCCGGCGGGGGCCGCCCTGTACGAGGCGGCGCGACAGTCGTTCGTGCACGGGCTGCACGTCACTCTCGTGGTGAGCGCGGGGTTGCTGTTCGCGGGGGCCGTGATGGCGCTGAAGCTGCCGAAGGTCATGGAGTGTGGGGTCGAGGTGTCGGCCGAGCCGGTGCGTTTGCCGGCGCAGGCGAAGGCCGAGCCGTGCCCGGCTCCGGTGGAGCACGCGGGCTGACCGTCGGGTGCGGCGCCGCCGCCGGGGCGCTGCCCCGGTCCCCGCGCCTCAAACGCCGGCGGGGCTGGATTTGGCCGATGCCGCCGGACCGGCGCGGCTCAGGCTCCGCCCCCGGTCTCCGCGTCTCATCGCCGGCGGGGCTGGATTTGGCTGGTGTCGGCTGACCGGCGCGGCTCAGGCTCCGCCCCCGGTCTCCGCGTCTCATCGCTGGCGGGGCTGGATTTGGCCGGTGCCGCCGGACCGGCGCGGCTCAGGCTCCGCCCCCGGTCCCCGCGTCTCATCGCCGGCGGGGCTGGATTTGGCTGGTGTCGGCTGACCGGCGTGCCTCAAACGCCGGCGAGGCCGGATTCTTCTCGGCGGAGCCGGATTGGTTCGGCTGGGGGTGGATTTTGTCCGGGCAGAGTGACTAGCGTCAGCGGCACCGCGCAAAACTTGCGCTGCTAGGTTCCATCGGCCGGGCCGGTCGCGCCCGCGGCCCCCGGCACCACGCGGCCTTCAGGCCGCCCAGGCCGCCGGGAGGCCCCGTGTCCTTCGTACCCACCGATCCGCTCGGGCTCGACGAGCTCCTCGGGCCCGAGGACCTCGCGATCCGGGACACCGTGCGCGGCTGGGCCGCCGACCGGGTGCTGCCGTACGTCGCCCAGTGGTACGAGAGCGGTGAGCTGCCCGGGATCCGGGAGCTGGCTCGCGAGCTCGGTTCCATCGGGGCGCTCGGGATGTCCCTCACCGGCTACGGGTGCGCCGGCGCCAGCGCCGTTCAGTACGGGCTCGCCTGCCTGGAGCTGGAGGCCGCCGACTCCGGCATCCGTTCGCTGGTCTCCGTACAGGGCTCGCTGGCCATGTACGCGATCTGGAAGTACGGCTCCGAGGAGCAGAAGCAGCGCTGGCTGCCCGGCATGGCGGCCGGTGAGCTGATCGGCTGCTTCGGTCTGACCGAGCCCGATGTGGGGTCGGACCCCGCCGCGATGCGGACCCATGCCAAGCGCGAGGGCAGCGACTGGGTGCTCAACGGGCGAAAGATGTGGATCACCAACGGGTCCGTCGCGGCGGTCGCCGTGGTGTGGGCGCAGACCGACGAGGGGATCCGCGGATTCGCCGTCCCGACGGATGCTCCGGGGTTCTCCGCGCCGGAGATCAAGCACAAGTGGTCCCTGCGGGCATCGGTGACCAGTGAGCTGGTCATGGACGACGTTCGGCTGCCGGCCGATGCGGTGCTGCCGGGAGTGACCGGGCTCAAGGGTCCGCTCGGCTGCCTCAGCCACGCGCGGTACGGGATCATCTGGGGTTCCATGGGCGCGGCGCGCGCCAGTTTCGAGTCCGCGCTCGACTACGCCAGGACGCGGGAGCAGTTCGGGAAGCCGATCGGGGGCTTCCAGCTCACGCAGGCGAAACTCGCGGACATGGCCCTCGAACTCCACAAGGGCATCCTGCTCGCCCACCACCTGGGCCGGCGGATGGACGCGGGCACCCTGCGGCCGGAGCAGATCAGCTTCGGCAAGCTCAACAACGTCCGCGAGGCCATCGATATCTGTCGCACCGCGCGGACCATCCTCGGTGCCAACGGGATCTCCCTCGAATACCCCGTCATGCGGCACGCCACCAACCTCGAATCGGTCCTCACCTACGAGGGCACCGTCGAGATGCACCAACTGGTGCTGGGCAAGGCGCTCACCGGGCTCGACGCGTTCCGGTGAGGGCCCTGCCTAGCTCTGGTTGAAGAAGTCGCGCGAGCGGCCGGCGGGCTCGCCGCTCACGATCTGGGTGTCGGCCGGGGTCAGGAGGAAGACCCTGGTCGCCACCCGCTCGATCGAACCGCGCAGCCCGAAGGTCAGTCCGGCCGCGAAGTCGACGACGCGCTTCGCGTCGCCCGGGTCCATCGAGGACAGGTTCACGATGACCGGGACGCCGTCGCGGAACAGCTCGCCGATGCCACGCGCGTCACGGAAGCCGTCCGGGGTGACCGTCGCGATCCGACGGCCGTGCTCCACCGCCGACTCGGACGCCACCTTGACCCGGGGGTCGGTGACCCACTGGTCGCCGGGGCCGGAAACCGGGCCGTTCTGGCGCTCCACCGCCGACTCGTAGTCGTCGTCGTAGTAACGCTCGTCGTCGCTGTCCTCCACGAGACCCAGCCAGGCACTCGCCTTGCGCACCGAACCCATGGACTGCCTCCTTTCATCGCGGTCAGTCTGTCTTCTCTCCGCTGCCCCTATGCTCGTCCATGATGCTGACAACGCGCCAAGTGGATAGTCGCCGCGCAGGGGTTTCGTGACGGTACTGGTGCAGAACATCCGTTGCACGGTCAAGGATCCTGGCAGCTACCACTGCTGTCTGAGTGAAAATACGACTGCTGCCGCCGTACGGGTGAGCGATTGCGGCGTACGGGTGAGGGCCGGGGGTCGGTACGATGCCCGGCAGGCACGCGTACGACACACGGGGGAAGCACTTTTGTTCGGCATCGTCAGACCATGCACGCACCGGCTGGGGGAGCGGTTCAAGGCGGAGTGGATGGCCCATCTGTGCGGGCTGTGCCTGGCACTTCGGGGCGACCACGGCCAGTTCGCGAGGATCGTCACCAACTACGACGGGCTGCTCGTCTCCGTTCTGACGGATGCTCAGTCCGGTCCCGCCGCCGGCGCCCGGCGCACCGCGGGCCCCTGCCCGCTGCGCGGGATGCGGACCGCCTCCGTGGCCAACGGCGAGGGCGCGCGGCTCGCCGCGGCCGTCTCGCTCGTCCTGGCCTCCGCGAAGGTACGGGACCACGTGGCCGACCGGGACGGGCTGTTGGCCCGCGCCCCCATCGCCATGGCCGCCCGCAAGGTGGCCCGCGGCTGGGACCGGGCCGGTGCGCGCACCGGAGCCTCGCTCGGTTTCGACACGGCGGTGCTCGTCGACGCCGTGGACCGGCAGGCGGGCATCGAGACGCTGGCCGGGCTCGGCACGTCCGTGCTCGTCGTGACGGAGCCGACGGAGACCGCGACCGCCGCCGCCTTCGCCCATACCGCGCAGCTCGCCGGACGGCCAGGCAACGCCCCCGCGCTCGCCGAGGCCGGCCGCTACTTCGGGCGGCTCGCCCACCTGCTCGACGCCGTGGAGGACCAGGCCGCCGACGCCGCCGCGGGCGCCTGGAACCCGCTCACGGCCACCGGCACCTCGCTCACCGAGGCCCGCCGGCTGTGCGACGACGCGCTGCACGGCATCCGGCTCGCGCTGCGCGAGGTCGAGTTCGCGGACGCGGGGCTCGCCCACCGGCTGCTGGTGCACGAGCTGCGCACGTCGGTGGACCGGGCCTTCGGCACCAGCAGCTGCGGGCACGGGCACGCGGCGACGAACTCCACAGGGCAGGGCGGCGGCCCGTACGTCGCGAATCCTTACGCGGGCAGCCCCCAGTCGGGCGGGAGCCCCTACGCCTCCGACCCCTACGCCTCCAACCCCTACGCGCCGAGCGGTCCCGGCACGGCCCCGCCCATGGGGCCGGGCCCGGGCGGCCCCGGCTGGGGCGGCGGCGGTCACGGTGGTGGCGGCCTGCCCCCGCAGAAGCCGCGGCGCGGGCTGCTCGCCGGCTGCGCGGTGGCCATCGGGCTGTTCTGCACCTGCCAGCTGTGCTGTGCCGAGCACGATTCTCCGTGGTCCCGGGAGAAGAAGGAGCCCTGGTGCAACAACTGCGACTGCGGCAACTGCAACTGTGACGGCTGCAACTGCTGCGGCGACGGCGGTTGCTGCGACGGCTGTGACTGCGGCTGCGACTGCGGCTGCTGAGCCCCTTTCGGATTCCACGCGTCCGGACGGCGTACCCCGGCTTCACCTGGGGTTCCCGTCCGGACCGGTGTGGAAGGGTTGAGCGGCATGAGCGATGACGCAAATGATCCGCAGGCCGCCTGGTACGCCTGGCACGAGCATCGGGTGGCCACCGTGTCCGCCCCCTACGGTCCCCTCGCGCTGATCGGCACCCACTGGCTCGCCGACTACCCGGAAGGTCGAATTCCGGCCGTTCCGGGGCGCTGGAGCGCGATCGACGACGGGGTGGCGCTGAGGGCCGCCCCCGAGGATTCCCTTCAGCTCGACGGCGAGCCCTTCACCGGTGACGCGGTACTCGCCGCCGACGAGGGCCCGCCCTCGCGCTCCCGGCTCACCACGGGGGATCTGCGACTCGTCGTGATCCGGCGCGAAGGGGAGTGGGCGGTACGCGTCTTCGACCCCGACTCCGAGGCCCGCCGGGCCTTCGGCGGCATCGAGGCGACCCCGTACGATCCCGCATTCGCGCTGCCCGGGCGGTTCAAGCCGTACGCCGAGCAGCGGACCGTCCAGGTGGACAACGCCGACGGGCGGGAACGCGGACTCGGCATCGGCGGTGAGTTGAGCTTCCGCTTCGCCGACGCCGAGCACACCCTCCAGGTCGCCGTCGACGAGGACGACGGCAGCCTCTGGGCCGTCTTCGGCGATGCCACCGGCGGGCGCTCCAGCTACCGGTTCCGCTTCCTGAAGCCCGGCGTCCCGGGGGAGGACGGCGCGGTCACCGTCGACCTCAACCGGGCCCTGCTGCCGCCCTGCGCCTTCGCGGACCACTTCATCTGCCCCTTCCCACCCCCTGGGAACACGCTGCCCTTCGAGGTGGCGGCCGGCGAGCGGCGGCTGAAAGGCGCCCTTGCGACCGGTATCTGACGACAGGACACTCCCGACAGCGCTTGTCAGGGGCACGGCCAAAATTCACGCGCCGGTCATGCCCCCGACTGCGCCTCACGGGCGCCGGCACCCCCACAGCCGCCGGGCCCCCGAACCCTCTCCAGGAGGACGAGAAGTGAGGATCAAGCGCATCACCCGTACCAAGCTGCTCGCGGTGGCCACCGGCCTGGCCGCCGTGGCGGCGCTCGCGGCCCCCACTGTGGCGAGCGCCGAGCCCCAGGACAGTGGTTTCAGCGAGGCACGGCTCGCCTCCGCCGGGGCATCCGTCCTGCGCGCCGACGTCGCGGGCACCGCCTGGCACACCGACCCCGCCACCGGCACCCTCGTCGTCACCGCGGACTCCACGGTCTCCGCCGCCGACATCGCGAGAATCAAGCGCGAGGCCGGAGCCGAGGCCGGGGCGCTGCGCATCGAGCGCACGCCCGGCAAGCTGTCCAAGCTGATCTCCGGCGGCGACGCCATCTACGCGTCCAGCTGGCGCTGCTCGCTCGGCTTCAACGTGCGCAGCGGCACCACGTACTACGTCCTGACCGCCGGGCACTGCACCGACGGCGCGGGCACCTGGTGGACCAACTCCTCCCGCACCACCACCATCGGCCCGACGGTCGGCTCCAGCTTCCCCACCAACGACTACGGCCTGATCCGCTACAGCAACACCTCGCTCGCCCACCCCGGCACGGTCGGCAGCCAGGACATCACCAGCGCGGTCAACGCCACCGTCGGCATGTCCGTCACCCGTCGCGGCTCCACCACCGGCACCCACAGCGGCTCGGTGACCGGCCTCAACGCCACCGTCAACTACGGCGGCGGCGACATCGTCTACGGCATGATCAAGACCAACGTCTGCGCCGAGCCCGGCGACAGCGGAGGCCCGCTCTACTCGGGCACCCGCGCGGTCGGCCTCACCTCGGGCGGCAGCGGCAACTGCTCCTCGGGCGGCACCACCTACTTCCAGCCCGTGGTCGAGGCCCTCAACGCCTACGGGGTCAGCGTCTACTGACGGTGACCCACGCGCCCCCGCCGCACCCCTGGACGTCCTCCCGCCATCTGGGAGGATGTCCAGGGTGTCCGTGTCCACGGGGGAGGCAGGGTTCCGAATGAAGCGAATCGGCGTGACCGGGCACCGGTCCATTCCGGGCGAGGTGCTCGCCCACGTGGAGAGCGGCCTGCGCGCCGTACTGGGGGGCCACGAGGGGCCGTTGGAGGCGCTGTCCAGCCTCGCCGAGGGAGCGGACCAGCTGTTCGCCGCCATCGCGCTGGAATACGGCGCGGGCCTCACCGTGGTGATCCCCAGCGGGGACTACGAGGACGCCTTCGAAGACGCCGAGTCCCTCGCCCGCTACCGCGGACTCAAGCTGCGGGCTTCGCAGGAGATCCGGATGGACTTCCCCCGCTCCACCGACGAGGCCTACTACGCCGCCGGCACCTACATCGCCGACTCCTGCGACCGGCTCGTCGCCGTCTGGGACGGGCTGCCCGCGCGCGGGCACGGCGGCACCGCCGAGATCGTCGCCTACGCCCGCTCCCTGGGCAAACCGGTCACCGTGATCTGGCGCGAGGGCGTGACCCGGGACTGAGCCACGCCCTCGGACAACCAGCCTCAACTGCTGTGCCGGGCCAGCCAGTCCGTGTGCTGCGGGGAGACGTACCGCTCGGTCTCGTACACCGCCGAAGGCCACTGGGACTCGGTGATGGTCGTCTGCATCACGACCATCATCGCCGCCAGGTCCTGCTCGATCAGCGTGTGCGCCTCGATCAGCGGATGGTGGCGGCGCACCTCGTTCCAGGCGATGCCGGCCGCCGCCGCCGCGCTCAGCAGCCCGGTCAGCTTCGGCCCCGGACCCGAGCCGAACGCCCCGAACACGGCGAACAACAGGGCCAGGCAGGTCAGCAGCACGATCGTCCACGACCACAGGGCGGTCGCACGCCGGGACACCTCCGTCTTGCGCTGGTACCAGTTGCGCTGCTCGATCAGCCGGTCCCGAACGTACGTCTCGCGCCGCACCTGGTAGTCCAGCCCGCGCAGCCTGAACATCGCGCCGGTGATCTCCCCGCCCTCCGGCACCGTCCCGGAGGCCCGCGGATCCTCCCAGCCCATCTTCTTCAGCTCGTCCAGACCAGCCTCCAGCCGCGTCCGGTACGTGGCCTCCGCCCCCGCGACCTCGCTGCCGAACGGCGCCCCGTGCACGGCGTACCGCCACGCCAGGGACTTGATGAACTCGGCGGCGCTCCGGTTGAGCTGCCACTGCGGGCGGGCCCGGCGCCTGGTCGCCCGCATGCCCACGCCCAGCACCCCGGCGTACGCGAGCACGCTCAGCAGCCCGATCGGGTACAGGGAGCCCAGCTGGGGACCGGTGGGCAAGGCGGCGGCCGCCGCGGCCGCGACGAGCAGCAGCAGCTGGGCGCGCGTCGCCTGGGTGGACTCCCGCTGCCGGGAGATCGCCGCCTGGTCGGTGTGGTGGAAGAGGGCCGGCAGGTCCTCGTTTCGAAAGGTCATGCTGTCGGGCACAGCGCCCCCCTGCTGTCGAAATGGCGGGCGGCGGGGGGCCGGTGCGGCCCCCCGCCGCCCTCCTTCGGATCACACGGCGAGCGGCTCCAGGTCGCGGTGGACCCGCCGCTCGTCACGGGCGTACCGGGTCAGCCCGTGGTCCTCGCCGAGGAGCCGCGTCAGCTCGGCGACCGCCTCCGCCCGCAGCCGGGCCGCCTCCTCCTTGCGGCCCATCGAGTCCAGGCTGACCGCCATGTTGGAGGCGCTCGCCAGCGTCTCGGGATGGTGCGCCCCGAGCGCCTCGCGCAGCCGCATCACCGCGAGCCGCTCCAACTCCAGGGCGCCCTCCGGATCGCCCAGGTCGGCCCGGGTGTTGGCCAGGTTGAGGTTGGCGAAGACGGTGTGCGGGTGGTTGTCGCCGAGCACGTCCCGCATCAGCCGGATCGTCTGCCGCAGCATCTTCTCCGCCGTCTCCGCCGCGCCCGTGCCCCAGTGGAACACCGCCAGGTTGTTCACGGCCGCCAGGGTGTACGGGTGCCGCTCGCCCGGCACCTTCATGTACTCGTCCACCACCTCCTGCGCCAGGTCCCGCGCCCCGCCCGGGTCCCCGGTCGCGAACATGTCCGAGGCCAGGTTCAGCTCGCAGGACAGCAGGTCCGGGTTGACCGAGGTGTACTTGGCCCGGTAGCGGGCCCGGGTGGCCGTGGTCAGCCGGAGGGCGTCCTCCAGCTGGCCCGCCCGGCGCAGCGACACCGCGAGGTTCTTCGCGGCCGCCAGGGTGCCCGGGAAGGCCCGGCCCAGCGTGCGCTTGTAGCTCTCGTACGTCCGGCCGAGCAGCTGCACCGAATCCTCGTACCGGCCCACCTCGCGCAGGTCACGGGCGAGGTTCTGCGCGGAGGACAGGGTGTACGGGTGCTCCGGCCCGAGCACCTCGGTGCGCAGGTCGTGCACCTCCTGGTCGATCTCGCGGGCTCTGGTGTACTGCCCGACCAGCCGCAGGTTCAGCGCCAGGTTGTTCGCGGCGGCCAGCGTGCGCGGGTGTGCCTCGTGGAAGATCTGGCTGAAGCCCTCGTGCGCGTCGGTCGCCAGCTCCATCGCCTCGCCGTACTGGCCCAGGGCGCCCAGGGTGTTGGCGAGACCGCTCATGGTCATGTACGTGTGCGGGTGCGAGGGGCCGAGCACGGCCTTCTGCCGCTCCAGCGTGACCTCGTCCAGTTCCTTCGCCTCCACGAACCGGCCCTGCGAGCGCAGGATGTTCGACAAGTGGAAGCGCAGGTACAGGTACTGGAGGTCGTCGTTGCCCAGCATCTCCTTCCAGGACTCCCGCAGCTCCTCGCCGAGCGCGTACGCCGCCTTGAAGTCACCGCGCTTCCACAGGTAGCGGACCCGGTCGATCAGCAGCCTGCGCGTTTCCGGCTCCTTGCAGAACCGGGCCTCCGACGGGGTCAGGTGCGACCAGATCGTGTTGAACCGCGGCCAGGTCTCCGGGTTGTCGATCGGCTCGTCGTCGTCCGGCCGGGCGCCCGCCAGGATCCGGTGGACGGAGTGCCGGGCCTCCCGCTGCTCCTCCTCCGTCATCTGGGACCGGATCACGGCCTGGACCAGACGGTGCACCTGGATGCTGTTGCTGACCTGGTCGACCTTGGCCAGCGCGAACCGGCCGATCTCCCGGATCACCCGGCCCAGCACCAGCTTCTCCTGCAGCGAGGAGTCGTACGGCTTGAGCGCGTCGATCATCTCCTTGCTGTAGAGCAGGTTCGCCGAGATCGGCTCCGGCGCCAGGAAGGCGCAGAGCTGGAGCAGCCGCACGGCGGCGGGGGAGCGGGACTGCAGCCGCTCGATGGAGATGTTCCAGGTGGCGGCCACCGGCTCCGGATATCCCGGCGGCTGGTTCAGACCCAGCACCCGGGCGGCCTGCTGGGCCAGCTGCTCGATGTACGCGGACACCGGGGTCGCGGTCTCCGCGATCCACGCGCCCGCCTGCTCGACGGCGAGCGGCAGGTCGCCCACCGCTATCGCCACCTGCTCGGCGTCCTCCTTGCTGAGCCCGGGAGCCCGGCGCTGCAGGTGCTCGATGGACTCCTCGCGCAGGAACACGTCCACGGGCAGCGCGTCACCGTACTGCGACCAGGACTGGTTGCGGGAGGTCACCAGCACGTGGCCCGGGCCGCCCGGCGGGAAGTACCGCTTGAGCGTCTCGGGATCGTCCGCGTTGTCGAAGACCAGCAGCCAGCGCGAGGACGGCACCCCGCGCCGCAGCAGGTCGATCGCCTCCTGCGAGGCGGCCGCCATGTCCTCGCCGGTCTGCGCGCCGAGGCGTACGGCCAGCTCCGCGAGGGCCGCGACCACGTCGTCGGTCTGTTCCGAGGAGATCCACCACACCAGGTCGTAGTCGGCCATGAAGCGGTGGACGTACTCCAGCGCCACCTGGGTCTTGCCGACGCCGCCGAGACCGAACAGGGTCTGCGGCTGCGGCAGCACCACGGAAATCCCGCCGCCGAGCTGGTCGCGCATCCGCTCCAGCACCATCGAGCGCCCGGTGAAGCCGGGATTGCGGGGCGGCGCGTTCCAGATCTTCGGAACGGTCCCCGGGAAGCGCGGGCCGGGCTGGGAAGCACTGGCCACGGTGTCGTTCAGGGCCATCGGCCGCTCCACCGCGCGCAGCAGGGCGGTGGTCGCGTGCACCTCGTCGAGCCGGAAGAGGTCCACCGGATTGCGGTCGATGTAGGGCGTCGCCAGGCGTACGTCGCCCACCCGCAGCGCCACCAGATGGCGCCGGCCCCCGGTCGGGTCCTCGGCGGCCGCCCGCTCCCACACGTCCACGGCCCGGGCGGACTTGAGGTAGGCGCTGGAGAGCAGCACCACCGTCCGGGCGGCATTGTCGACGCTGATGCCCGCCCCGCCGATGGTGTCCCCGGAATCCGACCCGGCCACCCGCTCGGCGGACACGTCCCTGGGGACGACGCGGAAACCGGCCCGGGTGAGCACCGACTCGATCCAGTCGGCCCACATCCGGTTCTCGGCGACGTAGGAGAGGAACAGGTCGGCGGGGAGCGCCGGGCGGCGCCGGGTGAAGGCGTCCCGGATGCGCAGGCGCACCTCCTCGCCGATGACCGGCATCGAGGTGATGGCGCCCTCGGTGACCACGGTGGTGAGCCGCTCGAAGGCGGAGAGCAGGGAGTTGGTGAGCCCCGCCTCGTCCCCGAAGGTGGCCAGGGTCTCCTCGTAGGCGTAGTAGGGGCGGTACGGAATCTCCACCGCGCCCCAGTAGGAGGTGAGTTCGTCCCCGACGAGTCCGTTGGGGAAGCGGTCGAACTTGATCCGGGCCAGCGCCCGGCCCGCGTCCGCCTTCTCCTTCTCGCCCTCGTCGATGCGCATCGGAACGGGGTAGATCTTGATGCCCCGGTCGCCGAACCGCTCGTCGATCTGCCGGGCCACCGCGGCGGCGCCGTCGATGGACTGGTCGGAGAGGGTGAAGCAGTCGACCAGGACGTCCGGGAGGTGGACGGTGCAGATGTCCGCGATGTCGGACAGGCCGGTCCGGCTGTCGATCAGGACGTAGTCGTAGTTCCTCTTCATGTCCTCGCGTAAGGCGTCGAAGAAGAGACCACCGCCGAGCCGGTCGTAGAAGTTGTCCCAGTCGAAGGTGGAGACGGTCGCGGAGTACTCGCGGTTCTGCCGGCCCGCCGACACGAAGTCGAGGGTGCCGCCGTCCGGGAACTCCCAGCCGAGGGTCTCGGGGGTGAGGGAGACCGCGTGCGGCTGGATCCGCGCGTAGTCCCTGTGCCAGTCGTCGGCGCGCTGCACCGGGCTGGTGGCGGCCCACGCGTACTCGCTGATCAGATCGATGACCCCGGTGGTGGCCCCCAGGGTGGAGGGGTCCAGGAAGGGGTGGAAGAAGCGGTGCAGGCCAGGGGCCTCCAGGTCCCAGTCCACGGCGAGGACCCGCTTGCCGTTGGCCGCGAGGATCCAGGCGGTGTTGGCCAGCGCCATGGTGCGGCCCGTGCCGCCCTTGTACGAGTAGAAGGTGACGATGCGTCCGTCACGGCTGTCTTCGCTGTCACGACTCGCTGTCATCCGCGTCCCCCCGGTCTGTGTCGTCGGTGCTGTCCTCGGTGCCGTCGCCGTCGCCGTCTTCGCTCTCGGCGGTGTGACCGTCGTCGTGCGCGTCCGTCGGGAAGGGGACCCTCGGCGGGGCGGGCGGTCCGCTCATCCCCATGGGCCCCAGCAGCCGCGGCCGTTCGATCTGGGCGTTGCCGGCCGGCAGGTACACCTGGGCGTGTCTGAGGAACTGCTGGGCGGCCGCCTCGACCACCTGCGGGAGGATCTGGCCGAGGGTCTCCATGCTCGCCACGCCGTTGGCGGCGGCCCGACAGGCGGCCCGACCCTGTCTCATCTTGACGGGCAGGGTCTCCTCCAGCCGCCGGGTCAACTCGGCCTCCTTCGCGCGGCTCTGGCTGTCGTAGCGGTTCCACGGCACGACCACGTTGATCCACGGGCGGTGCTCCTGGTCGAAGGCGGCCAGCCGACGGCGCCGGTGCTCGTCCTCCACCGCCCACCGGTCGACGATCAGGATCTCCGGCCGGGTCGGCGGCTGCTTGCTGTCGAAGTGCCCGGCCTCGTCGTCGAAGGAGGCCACGGTGGTCTGGTAGTTGAGGTTCTTGACCAGGTCCTCGGCGACGTACGCGATGGGCCGCTGGGCGACCGGATGGTACGGGTTCCACTCCAGCGCGCTGTCCCCGTAGTACTCGGGGCTGCGCCCCTCCGGCAGGTCGTGCCGGGAAGCGGCCGCCACCGTCACGTGGAGGGTGCGGGAAAGGCCCCCGGCGGGGCTTTCGGTGGTGCCGAAGGCGCTCGGGACCACCCGGTAGTCCACCGGCCGGACGGGGGCGAGGTCGATGTTCTTGCCGACGTGGACGATGCGCCGGGCGAGCTCGTACACGGCCTTCTCGTACTGCTCGGCGTAACCGCGCAGCTTGATCAGCCCGTACAGCCCGTCGGTGACGTAACGCTCGCCGAAGGTGTTGTGGTTGAACTGCAACCGCTCGGCGGGACCGGGCAGTTGGGCGGGCGGCACCGGCACCCATAACGCGGGCACGATGGCCTCGGGCGGCTCGCCGCCGGGGCTGACCGCGCCGTGGTGAATGGCGCGCTGGGCGAAGGCGTACCACTCCTTCCCGCACATCTGGCTCTTGAAGTACCGCGGTGAGAACAGGGGAACGAAGACGCGGCAGTTGGCGAGCGCCTCGGCGAGCCGTTCCGACCAGCCCTCACCGCTGCGTATGTCCCGGTCCATGAAGCCGACCGGGAAGCCGGCGGGCAGGTCCGTCATCGCCATGACGTGGCCGCAGAGATCGCGGAAGAGGCGCTCCACCCACATGTCCGGGTCGGGTCCCCCCGCTCCGAATCTCGGCGTATGCGCGTAGCTGAGAAAAAAGTACGGCTCCCCTTTTTTTGCGGGCACACGACCCCCGTCCCGAAGATTGCGAGCGAAGAAACATCATTCCGGAGCTGCTTCGCCGCATCCCCTCATCGTTCAGTCAATCAGCGTCTGTTTTCGGTCATCCACTCAAGCGCGTGATCAACGGCATCCGGGAGGGAGAAGAGCATGGCCGACGCCCCTCCCACCCGTCCCCTGCGCACCCGGGCATCCGGGAACGCGCCGCCGATCTCGGCGAAATCGCTGTCGTCCAGCGCGACGTCCTCGTACGCGGTCCACTCCCCCTCTTGCAGGTACCCCTGCCGGTCTTGCGGGTACCCCTGCCCGCCCCCTGGAAGGTTCACCTTCACCACACACTCGTACATGCGCAAGGGGGGCTTCGGAATTCGATACTCCGCGAGGTGGAATGCGGAGCAGACGGAAAATCCCACATTGATCATGAGTACCTGGGCCCCCTCCCAGCACATCTTTCCCAAGGGGGACTCCTCGCCCATGTGGCTTTCCAGGCGGTGACCGGAGCAAAGCCGCCGCGCGTCCTCGCCGAGGGCGGCGAAGGAGGTCTGCGGGTGGGAGCTGCGCGCGGCGCCGGGCGAGGTACGGACGGCCTCGGCGAGGGCGCCCATGCCCTGGCTGGGGGTGCTCGCCGGGTCGAAGGCGGGCATCCGCTCCCGGAAGGCCCGCACCTCGGGCTCGGTCAGGCCCGCGACACGCGCCAGGTGGGCGCTGGAGGTGGTGGAGTTCTCCGGGGTGAACGTGGGGACCATCAGGGTCCCGCGCGGCCCGAGCACACCCAGCAGGGCGTCCCGCAGCGGCACCGGGGCCAACCCGGTACCCCCGAGCGAGGCGTGCACCAGCAGCCGCATCCCCGGCCGCACCCCGAGCAGCCGCAGGTGCACCGCGAGCGCGAGTACGCCTCGCGGCTCGCCCGCGGGGGTCCGTGCCGCGGCGGCGCGGACCGGGCCCCGGGCCGCCCCGGCCGGTCGAAGGTCCGCGGTCCGGCCCCGCGGGGCGGGGAACAGGTCTTCGCCTGACGGTGCGGCTGCGGCTGCGGCTGCGACTGCGGCAGGGACGGCGTTGTCCCGGCCGGAGGCGCTCACGCGTCGACCGCCTTCAGTTCCCAGCGGAGTTCCGCGACCAGGCGCTTGCCGGTGGTGGTCAGCTCGGCCGCCTCCGAGAGGCGGTCCAGGGCCTGGTGGATGCGGTCCGAGCCGCCCGGTTCGGGCGACCGCGTGGCCCGCCGGTAGGCCTCCACCGCGACCCGCTCGTGTACGTCGGCCAGCAGCCGGGAAACCGGGACCGGGCGGGAACGCCACGGCGAGGGGTGCTGCCACTGCCCGTCCAGCGCGTACAGGTCGGTCACCTCGGTCAGCGCCCGCAGCCGGGCCCGGCGCCGCCCGGTGAGCAGCGCCAGCGCCGTCTCCGGGACCCCCGCCTCGTACGGCACCCCGAGCGCCCCCGGCCCGTGCCGGCCCGCCTCGCCCCAGTCGCCGGCCCGGGGGCCGCCCGCGAGCGGGGTCAGGGTGGTCAGCCCGCCGGCCGCCGCCGGGGCGAACTCCGGTACGGCCGAGCGCAGCAGCGCCCACGCCGCGTCGAGGCGGCCCCGCCACTCCTCGGCCTCCCCGGCGCCGAGCCGCAGCCTGGGCGGGCGGGCGAAGCAGTTGCGGTACGGGTCGAGGTCCTCCAGCGCCACCGGGGCCTCGTCCGGCCCGGGCGACCAGGTCCGTACGGGCTGCCAGCGCGCGTCCCCCGCCGCCGGGCCGAAGCGGTGCTCGGTGCGGCCGTCGCGTGCTGCGTACCCCTCCTCGGTGACGCGCAGCACGGCCCGGCCCTCCGTGCCGGGCTCCCCGAGCCGCAGCAGCCCGAGCGTCGGCAGGTACACCTCGCCGTCCCGGAAGGCCACCTCGGCCGGCAGGTCCAGCCCGCCCCGCAGCACGGCCGCCGCCGCGAGCGCGGTCAGCCTGCGCGCGGCCTCGGGGCCGTCCGGGGCGCCGCCGCCGTCCAGGGCCGCCAGCACCCAGGTCCGGGTGAACGGGTGGTCCAGTACGGCGTCCAGCGCCCGCACGCCGGCGTCCCCGGCCCGCTCCACGGCGCCGAGCAGCTCCCAGGCCCGCGCCCAGCCGGGCTCGGCGGCCAGGTCGGTGTGCAGGCGGGCCAGCAGGACCCGGGTCAACTCCTCCTGGGAGCGGGCCAGCCGGGCGGGATCGGTGAGCTGCGGCGCGGTCTCCCGGGCGGCGGTGCGGCCCTCGACCCCGTCCACGAGCTCGCGCAGATCGGTGCAGTACACGGAGGGGTTGTCGAAGCCGTTCGACTCCCGGTAGCGGTGGGTGTAGAGCCCTCCGCCGCACGAACGTACGACGGGGCACCGGCGGCACGCGTCGCTGACGCCCGCGAGGCCCAGCTGCCTGGCGCGGACCCCGGGATGGGCCGCGACCTGGTCAAATGCGTGGTCGAAGACGTTGAACCCGGTGGCGGCGGCGCCCTCGAAGGCGCTCTTGAGGGAGTCCACCTGCTCCAGGCTCCCGTCGGTCTCGACCACGACGAGGTCGGTGGGCGCGAGGCCGAGGGACTCGGTCAGGCTGGGACCGCCGCGCAGGGTGGACAGCAGCGACTCGAAGAGCCGTACGGGGACCGGCCGTTCGCGGCGCTCCCAGTGGTCGAAGATCCGCAGGAGCCAGCGGGCGTACGCGTCGGACGCGCCGTCGGGGCGGGCCGGCGGGGCCTCCCAGGTGGCGTGGGGGAGCAGGAAGTCGACGCGCGGCGGCTCCAGTTCGACGAGCGCGTCCAGTACGGCGACGGGGTCGTTGGCCACGTCCACGGTGCAGAGCAGGCCCTGGTAGAGGTGGCGGTACGGCGCGGAGCGGAGCAGGGCGACGGCGGCCAGGACCAGCGGGTGGCTCGTACGGCCGTCCGCGAAGCGGCGGTGGCGGTCGTTGGCGGCACGGTCCCCGTCGAGGGAGATGCCGACCCGCACGTCGTACTCGTCGAAGAGATCGAGGTAACGGGTGCTGAGCTGGAGCCCGTTGGTGTGGATCCGCAGGTCGAGGTCGGCGATTCCGGCGAGTGCCCGGGTGAATTCCTCGCACACGAGGCGGAGTCGGGCCGTGCCCGCCAACAGGGGTTCCCCTCCATGGAGGATCACCGTGACGGAGGGGAGTGCATGGTCACGGGCATGTTCGGCGAGCCGCGACGCGGTCTGTGAAATAACCTCGGGGGAGATCACTTTCGGCCGGGCTCGCCAGCTCTGATCTGCGTGTTCGTAGACATAGCAATGATCACAAGCAAGATCGCATCTGCTGTGAACTTTCAGGACGATCTCGCGAAAAGCGATCAGGCCGGTCATTCCACCAGTCTAGAGCGCTTACTCCACCGTCAGAGTGCGGAGTTGAAGATGGGGGCCTGGACGGAGCGGCGGGATTCCGTCTGCAGCACGCGGCCGAGTGCGGCGGTCGCGGACGCGCTGCGGACGTCGATCCGGTCGAGGGGGACCCGGTCGGCCTTGACCGTGCTGGTCGGGGGGGTTGCGGAAGTGTTCACGACACCGTCCTTGGGGAAGCCACGTTGAATGGGCATGTGAATGGCAGCAGCGACGCGCTGCTGTCAAGCGTGGACTTTACTCGGCCACACCCCATTGAGCGACCGAGACATGACGCCTGATCAACCGTTCTATAGAAAGCGTGCGGCATTACCCGAGGTCGGCTATTCGTCCGTTCGCATCACGGCAAGATCCATTTCTCTTCCCGGAGGCGTCGGCGCGGTCGTGAGCCGGCCGTGAGACGGGCCTGACCTGCGCCGGACCCGGTCGGTAGGTTGGCCGGATGACCACTGAGCCACTGATCCTGCTGTTGTCCGGAAGTCTGCGTGCCGGTTCCTCCAACGAGGCGGTGCTGCGCACCGCGCACGCCGTGGCCGCCGAGTCCGCCGGGGGCGTACGCACGGCGCTCTACGAAGGCCTCGGGGAGCTCCCGCACTTCAACCCCGACCACGACACCGACCCCCTGCCCGCCCCGGTCGCCGAACTGCGCGCGGCGATCGCCGGGGCCGACGCGCTCCTGGTCTGCACGCCGGAGTACGCGGGCACCCTGCCGGGCTCCTTCAAGAACCTCCTGGACTGGACGGTCGGCGGCACCGAGATCGGCGACAAGCCCGTGGCCTGGGTGAACGCCGCCGCCCCGGGCCGCGGTGGCGGCGCCGAGGCCACGCTGCGCACGGTCCTCGGCTACACGGGCGCCGCAGTGGTGGAGGAGGCCTGCGTACGGATCCCGGTGTCCGGGCAGCAGACCGGCCCCGACGGGACCCTCGCCGACCCGGCGGTACGGGCACGGCTCGGCGAGGTGCTGGGGCTGCTGGTGGGCTCGTAGAGCCTGGGCTGGGCCCGCCCTAGGCGGGCTGCTGTTCGCTGAGTGGGGGCGTGGGCAGGTCGCGCAGGAGCCAGGTCAGTACGTCCGGCAGCGCGCGCAGGGCCGCGAAGTGCGCGGCGGCCGGGTCGATGGTGGTGGTGGCGTCCGGGATGCGGCTCGCCAGCCAGCGGGAGTGCCCCACGGGGGAGAACACGTCGAGCTCCCCGTGCCAGATCAGCACGGGGCAGCCGATGTCCGCCGGGTCGAAGCCCCAGGGGCGGCTGAAGGCGAGCATGTCGTCGATCCAGCCGTACGCCGATCGGCGCAGGCCCTCGCTGTAGTTGCGCAGCAGCATCGACCGCAGCCCGGCGTCGGAGACGATCATGCGGTCGCTGGCGGTCAGCTCCCGGCGCAGCTCCTCCAAGAGCCGTCCGGGGTCCTTGCGGATACCGTCGGCGCGGGGGATGAGCCGGGCCGAGAGCTCCTCGGGGTCGGCGGTGGCGGTGGTGTACTCCCGTACGTTCGAGGCGGCCATGCCGGCGAACCAGTCCAGGTCCTCCGCGTCCCGGGGGGCGAGGGGGACCAGGGCCGCCGTCCGGGTGACCCGGTCCGGGAGCAGGGCCGCGCAGGCCAGGGCGCCGGCCGCGCCGCCGGAGCGGCCCGCCACGGCGAATTTGTCGATGCCGAGGGTGTCGGCGATGTCGGCCACGTCCTGGGCGACGTCGGCGACGGTGCGGCCCGGGTGGCGGTCGGAGCCGCCGTAGCCGGGCCGGTCGTAGGCGATGAGCTGCATGCGGCGCTGGTAGAGGACCATGCCCCGAGGGGCCGGCCCGAGTCTGCTGCCGGGCATGCCGTGGAGCAGGAACACCGGTTTGCCGTCCGGATCGCCCCAGCGCTCCACCGAGAGCGCCCGTCCGTCCGTGGCGCGCACCTGATTGCGCACGCACTCCCTCCCTCACGGTCGACGCGAACTGGTCACGGTGATTGTGCTCGCTGGGGGAGGAGCGCGGTAGGGCGCACTTCGCGCGAAATTCTTGTGAAAGTTTTCACAAGGGGACAGGGGTCTTTAGTCCTCCCGCATATGCCCAGGTCAAGCTGGCAATCCCGGGGGCGTGAACGGGTGTGAACTGCCCTTCGGCCTGCCGGGAAAGGGCTTTATCGGCGCCGCTGCTTCCGCTTTCGGGTGTCGAATTGAGGCATCAGGTCGAGTCATCAGGTCGAGTCATCAGGAAAAGCAGCCGGTCGCCGGTTCGGGCCGGGTTCGAAATGAAGGAGTTCCCGCCATGCAGGCCAACGAGATGGTGGACGGGCTGGTCCAGGGCGCGCTCAAGGCCCTCGACCGGTTCGAGTCGTTCAATCAGGAGCAGGTCGACCACATCGTCAAGAAGGCTTCCCTGGCCGCCCTGAGCGCACACGGCGAACTCGCCGGGCTCGCCGTCGAGGAGACCGGCCGCGGCCTCTTCGAGGACAAGGCCGTCAAGAACCTCTTCGCCTGCGAGCACGTCGTCAACTCGATGCGCGGCCTGAAGACCGCCGGCGTCATCGGCCGCGACGAACTCAACGGCATCACCGAGATGGCCGAACCCGTCGGCGTCGTCTGCGCGATGACCCCCGTCACCAACCCGACCTCGACCACGATCTTCAAGGCGCTGATCGCGCTGAAGACCCGCAACCCGATCGTCTTCGCCTTCCACCCCTCCGCGCAGAACTGCTCCGCCGAGGCCGCCCGCATCGTGCGCGACGCCGCCGTCGCCGCCGGCGCCCCGGAGAACTGCGTGCAGTGGGTGACCGCACCCTCCATGGAGGCCACCGGAGCCCTGATGAACCACCCGGGCGTCTCCACCATCCTCGCGACCGGCGGCAACGCCATGGTCAAGGCGGCCTACTCCTGCGGGAAGCCGGCCCTCGGCGTCGGCGCCGGCAACGTCCCGGCGTACGTCCACAAGAGCGCCAAGCTCGGCCGCGCGATCCACGACATCGTGCTCTCCAAGGCCTTCGACAACGGCATGATCTGCGCCTCCGAGCAGGCCGTCATCCTGGACGCCGAGATCTACGAGCAGGGCCTGGCCGAGTTCAAGCGGCTCGGCGCCCATGTGGTCTCCGCCGCCGAGAAGACCAAGCTGGAGCAGTTCGTCTTCGGTACGACGGCCTACGCGGCCGACGCCTCCGGCGCCAAGCTGAACCCGGCGGTCGTCGGCAAGTCCCCGCAGTGGATAGCCGAACAGGCGGGCTTCACCGTCCCCGAAGGCACCTCCATCCTCCTCGCCGAGTGCGACGAGGTCGGCGACGGCGAGCCGCTGACCCGCGAGAAGCTCTCCCCGGTACTGGCCGCTCTGAAGGCCTCCGACACCGAGCACGGCCTCGAACTGGCCGCCGCGATGGTCGAGTTCCACGGACTGGGCCACAGCGCAGCCATCCACGCCGAGGACGAGCGGCTCGTCGAGGAGTTCGGCAGGAAGGTCAAGGCGGTCCGCGTCATCGCCAACTCGCCGTCCACCTTCGGCGGCATCGGCGACGTCTACAACGCCTTCCTCCCCTCCCTGACCCTCGGGTGCGGCTCCTACGGCCACAACTCGGTGTCGAACAACGTCACCGCGGTGAACCTGATCAACGTCAAGCGGATCGGACGGCGGGGCAACAACATGCAGTGGTTCAAGGTCCCGCCGAAGATCTACTTCGAGCGGAACTCCATCCGCTACCTCGGCGAGATGGACGGCATCAGCCGCGTCTCGATCGTCACCGACAAGACGATGGTCGCCCTCGGCTTCGTGCGGAAGGTCACCGACATCCTCCAGGCCCGCGAAGGCGCCGTGGCGGTCCAGGTCATCGACAACGTCGAGCCCAACCCGGAGCTGTCGACCGTGCGGGCCGGCGCCGCGATGATGCGCGACTTCAAGCCCGACACGATCATCGGCCTCGGCGGCGGTTCCCCGATGGACGCCGCGAAGATCATGTGGCTGTTGTACGAGCGCCCCGAGGTGGAGTTCGCGGACACCAAGGAGAAGTTCTTCGACGTCCGCAAGCGCGCCTACACGTTCCCCTCGCTCGGCGAGAAGGCCAGGATGGTCGCCATCCCGACCACGTCGGGCACCGGCTCCGAGGTCACCCCGTTCGCCGTCATCTCCGACCCGGCCGCGGCCCAGAAGTACCCGCTCGCCGACTACGCGCTGACCCCGAACGTGGCCATCGTCGACCCGGTGCTGCCGATGGGCCTCCCGCCCAAGGTGACCGCCGACTCCGGCTTCGACGCCCTGACGCACGCCACCGAGGCGTACGTGTCCGCGTACTCCAACGACTACACGGACGGCCTCTGCCTCCAGGCGATCAAGCTGATCTTCGAGAACCTGCAGCGGTGCGTGGTCGACGGGCCGAACGACCCCGAGGCCCGCGAGAAGATGCACAACGCCGGGGCGGTCGCGGGCATGGCCTTCGCCAACGCCTTCCTCGGCCTGGTGCACGCCATGGCGCACACCCTGGGCAACACCTTCCACGTCGCCCACGGCCGCACCAACGCGATCCTGCTGCCGCACGTGATCCGCCACAACGGCACGGTCACCCACAAGGCCACCCCGTGGCCGAAGGCCGAGGTCTACCGGGCCCCGGAGCGCTTCCAGGAGATCGCGAAGATGCTGGGCCTGCCGGCCGCCACCGCCGCCGAGGGCGTCGAGTCCTACGCCAAGGCCGTCGAGGAACTTCGCACCAGGTGCGGGATCCCCGCCTCCTTCGCCGAGGAGGGCGTCGAGGAGCGGGCCTTCATCGAGGCCCTGCCGACCCAGGCCGCGAACGCCTACGCCGACCAGTGCGCCCCGGCCAACCCGCGGATGCCGATGATCGACGACATGAAGCGGCTGATGCGCCAGGCGTACTACGGCAACGCCGAGGGCGCGCCGGCCGAGAAGGCCGCCGCCGGGGAGGCCGCCGCCGAGAAGGCCGCCGCCGAGGAGGAGTGACCCGACCGCACGACCGAAGGGCCCGCCCGGCGCTTCTTGCCCGGCGGGCCCTTCCGGCTATGCGCGGGGGACCAGCAGGGCCGCCGCCGAGCGGGCCTGCTCCAGGGCCCGGGACCGGTCCGCGCCGCGCTGGCCCAGCACCACGCGGGTGCTCAGCCCGTCCAGGAGGGCGAGGAGCCCCGAGGCCCGCGCGGGCACGTCCATGGCCGCGAACCGGCCCTGGTCCACGCCCTTGGCCAGCAGCGCCTCCAGGTCCCGCTGCCAGCCCTCGTCGATCTCCTCCTGGGCGGCCTTCAGCGGCTCGTTGGAGGCCGTACGGGCCCACAGCTCGATCCACAGCGTCCAGCGCGGGTCGCGCGGCCCCAGGGGGAGGTAGAGCTCCAGGAACAGGTCGAGCTTGCGGGTCGCCGCCACCCGGCGCCCCAGCAGCTCCCGGCGCTCCTCGGACAGCCGCTCCTCGCTCCAGCGCAGCGCCTCCAGCAGCAGCCGGTCCTTGCTGCCGTAGTAGTACAGGATGTGGCCGCCGCTGGTGCCGAGCCGCTCGGCCAGCTTGGACATGGTCAGCGCCGCGAGCCCGTCCTCGGCGATCGCCGCCATGGCCTCTTCCAGCATCCGCTCCTGGGCGATCTGCCCGTCGCGCCGCCGTGCCGCTCCCGCCACGCTCCCGCCCTTCGTCCGTCCCGGCCCGACCTTATCCCGGCCGGGGTCTTGACGGCCGGGCGGTGCACCCCTCATCTTGAATGCCATTCAAGAACTTAGAACGCCGTTCAAGATCAGTCAGGGGTGTACGCGGATGAGCGACGAGGTCTTCAGAGTCGAAACGCACGGCATCGACCCGATCCCGGACGAGGAACGGCACGGCAGCGCCAAGGACCTCTTCTGGCTCTGGTTCGGGTCCAACCTCACCTTCACCTACGTGATCAACGGCGCCCTGGCCGTGGCCTTCGGGCTCTCGTTCTGGCAGGCCACCGCCGTGGTCGTGATCAGCGGACTGTCGTTCTTCGCCGTCAGCGCCGCCGGGCTCAGCGGCATCCGCACCGGCACCGCCACCCTGGTCATCTCCCGCGCCGCCTTCGGAGTCCGGGGCAACTTCCCCGCCGGGGTGCTCAACTGGGTGGTGAGCATCGGCTACACCATCGTCAACACCGTCGTGGGCACCCTGGCGCTGGAGCTGATCCTCGCCCAGACCGGCCTGGCGGACGGCAAGCCGGCCCGCGCCCTCGCCCTCGCGATCACCCTCGCGCTGACCTTCGCCGTCGCCATGTGGGGCCACGCCACCGTGCAGTTCGCCGAGCGCTGGGCGGCGTACGTCCTCGCCGCCGGCTTCGGCGCGCTCCTCGTCCTCGTCCTGCCCGGCGCCGACACCTCCGCCCCGGCCGCGGCTCCCGGGCTCTCCGGCTGGAGCCTGGCCTTCGTGGTCATGCTCGCCGGGCCGTTCTCGTACCTGCCCATGCCCGCCGACTACACCCGCTACCTGCCCCGCACCACCTCGCTGCGGTCCATCACCTGGACGGGCGCCCTCGGCGGCTTCCTCTCCTCCGTCGCCCTCGGTGTCGCGGGCGTCGCCGCCGCCACCCAGACCGACATGACCGACGCGGTCGCGGGAGCGCAGGGCCTGCTCCCCGGTTGGTTCCAGCCGCTGTTCCTGGCCCTCGTGCTCGGCGGCTCCGTCACCAACTCGATCATCACCCTCTACTCCTCCAGCCTGAACCTCCAGGTCCTCGGCATCCCGTGGAGCCGCGCCCGCGCCCTCGCCATCAGCGCCGCCGTCACCGCGGTCGGCTCGCTCGCCGCGCTCTTCCTCACCGACTTCACCACCTCCCTGCTCTCCTTCCTCTCCCTCCTGATCATCGTCTTCGCCCCCTGGGGCGGGGTCTTCCTCGCCGACATGCTGCTGCGCCGCTGCCACTACGACGCCGACGCGCTGCACGCGGGGAGCGCGGGCGCCTACTGGTACCGCGCCGGCTACCACCCGGCCGGCATGGCCGCCCTCCTCGCGGGCATGGTCTTCGCCGCCCTGACCTGCGACTCCGCGCTGTGGACCGGGCCGCTCGTGGCGCCGCTCGGCGGCGCCGACCTCACGCTGCTCGGCTCGGTCGTCTCCGGGCTCACCTACTGGGCACTGGCCCGGCGCCGGGTCCCGGCGTACGCCGCCGCCGTCTGAACCTCACGCCGCCCGCCGCACGCCACGTGCGGCCGTACGTCATGCGCGGCCGCACGCCACACGCAATGGAGCACACCCACATGTCACGCCCCCTCCCCGCCGACCTGCTGCTCACCGGCGCCCGGATCCACACCGTGGACCCGGACCTGCCGGAGGCCGAAGCCCTCGCCGTCCGCGACGGGGTGATCGTCTGGGTCGGCCCCGACTCCGAAGCCGCCGCCTGGGCCGGCCCGGACACCGAGCGGATCGACGCGGGCGGCAAGCTGGTGCTGCCCGGCTTCGTCGACGCGCACAACCACGTCCGGCTCGGCTCCGACGACGCCTGCGTGCAGCTCGCCGGGGTGCGCACGCTGGAGGGCATCCGCGAGCGGATCCTGGCCTGGCGGGAGGCCAACCCGGACGCCGAGTGGATCGAGGCCGAGGCCTTCGACTACTCGGCGGTCCCGGACGGCCGGATGCCGACCGCCGCCGACCTGGACCCGGTCACCGGGGACACGCCCGCGCTCGTGCTCTCGTACGACGTCCACACGGCCTGGCTGAACACGACGGCGATGCGGCGCCTCGGCGTCACCCGGGACCGTACGGACCTGCCCTTCGGAACGGCGGCGGTGGACCCGGAGACCGGCGAACCCACCGGATTCGTCAAGGACTTCGCCGTCAAGGGCCTCTCGCGCGACGGCCACCGGGCGCTGCGCGAACTGGGCGTGCCGTGGGCCTCGCCGGAGCGGCAGTACGGGCGGCTCGCCAAGAGCCTCGACGACGCGATCGGCTTCGGCATCACCACGGTGGTGGAGCCGCAGAACTCCCTCGACGACCTGGAACTGTACGAACGTGCCCGGGCGGAGGGGCGGTTGCGCTCGCGGATCGTCGCCGCGCTGTTCCACCCCCGGGGGACGGGCGACGCCGACCTGGCCGACTTCGAGGACGCCGCCCGCCGGTTCTCCGGCGACCGGCTGCGGGTCGGCCCGCTCAAGCTGTACATCGACGACGTGGTGGAGCCGCGGACGGCCGCGCTGCTGGAACCGTACGCCGGGTGCGGCGCGCACCGGGGCGAGACCTTCTACCCGGCCGAGGAGTTCGCGGAGCTGCTGGCGAAGCTGGACGCGCGGGGCTTCCAGTGCTTCGTGCACGCCACCGGGGACCGGGGCATCCGGACCGTCCTGGACGCGGTGGAACACGCGCGGGCGGTCAACGGCCCGCGCGACGCCCGCCACCAGGTCGTGCACGTGGAGTGCCTGGACCCGGCGGACGTACCGCGCTTCCGGGACCTGGGCGTGGTGGCCTGCATGCAGCCGAGGCACTGCGCACCGGAGATCGCGGGGCCGGGCCAGGACTGGGCGGAGAACGTGGGCGAGGACCGCTGGCACAAGGCGTGGCCGATGCGGAGCCTGCACGGGGCGGGGGCGGTGCTGGCGTTCTCCAGCGACTGGAACGTGGCGGAGATGGACCCGATGGTCGGCATCTACACGGCCGTGACGCGGCGGTCCCTGTCCGGTGGCGAGCCGTGGCAGCCGGGGGAGACGGTGGACGTGGAGACGGCCGTGCACGGCTACACGATGGGCTCGGCCTACGCCAACTTCCTGGAGGGCGAGCGGGGTTCACTGACGGTGGGCAAGGCGGCGGACTTCGTGGTCCTGTCCCGGGACATCCTCGCCGTCCCGGCGGAGCAGATCCTGGGCACGGTCGCGGAAACGGTGGTGGTGGCGGGCGAGATCGTCCACCGGGCCTGACCCTGCCGGGGGCTCGGCCGGCTCCCGTGCCGGGGGCTCGGCCGGGCGGGGCGGTGTCCCCTGGCGGGGCGGTGTCCCTGGCGGGGCTGCGTGTGGGGGCCGGGGCCGGGGTGGGGTGTTGTCCGGGACTCATGATTTATGGCGCCTGGACGTGTCTTCGTTGGTGCGGGTGGGTGCGCGCCACAAATCACGTTTTACGTCCCGGACAACACCCCGCCCCGTCCCCGTCCTGGGAGACAACCGGCTTCCCCGCACCATCCAGTCCCGGGCCGGGCAAAATCCAGCCTCGCCGGCGTTTGAGGCGCGGGGTACGGGGCGGAGCCCCGGATCTTTGAGGCGCCACCCGGTGGTCAGCGGGCGTCCGTGCCCTCGTCCGCGAAGCGGGGGACGGAGGGGGCGTCGTCGGGGAGGCCGCTGCCCACCGCGGCTCCCGGGCGGCCCTTGCGGAAGACCGCGCAGGCCAGGGTGACCGCCGAGCCGAGCACCGCCCAGCCGGCCAGCACCAGCATCGCGCCGCCCGCGTCGTTGCCCTTGAAGTACGCGATGGAGCGCGCGGCGTACGTACCGGCGCCCGGTGGCAGGGCCGGGCCGATGGCCTTCCAGAACGGTGGCAGCAGCGGGTACGGGTAGGCACCGCCCGCGCTCGGGTTGCCGAACACCACGACCAGCAGGATCGCGAGGCCGATGCCGACCACGCCCGCCAGCCCCTGGAAGGCGAGGGTGATCGCGCCGACCGCGAAGACGACCAGGGTGCCGAGTCCCCACAGGCCCATGATGCTGCCGGGCAGCGCGCCCAGGACCGGGCCGGCGATGACCGCGCCGAGCAGGCCCGCGGCGATCGCGTACAGGAGCAGCGCGCCGAGCCGGATGACGGCGCGGGCGGAGTTCGCGGGCCGGGCGCCGGCGCTGATCGCGAGGATCGCGGCGCACAGGTAGCCGCCCACGCACCAGCCGACGACCAGGTAGAAGGAGCTCAGGCCGCGGCTGTCGCCCGCGTCGGCCGGGGCCACGTCGGTGACCTGGAGCGTGCGTCCCTGGGCCTTCTCGGCGAGGCCCACGATCTGCTCCAGGGCCTGGGAGAGCGAGGCGCCGGCGCCGGAGGCGACCAGCAGCTCGTCGGTGGTGCCGGCCGGGTTGACGATCAGCGCGCCGTCCACGTCCCGGTTCTCGATCCGCTCGATCGCGGCGGCCCTGTCCTGGGCCGCGCGGGGGTCGAGTGGCTTGCCGGGCAGGGCGTCGAGCTGCCGCACGGTCCGCTCGGTGAGCTGCTCGACGGGGGCGGCCACGGCGATCGGGATCTCGCTGGGCTTCGGGTGGTGGAAGGCCCCGATGTACGAGGTGATGAAGGCGAGCTGGAGGGCCAGCACCCCCAGGACCAGCAGGGCTGCCCGGGTGGTCACGGCGTCCTTGATCTCGGCGAGGAAGCCGCCGGACCCGCCTGCGTCGGTGCTCTCGGTGCGCTGGGTCATGCCCCCACGCTCGGCGGGGCGGGGGACGGGCGCAGCAGGGGTGGGCCGAATGGATGACCTCCTGTTGTGTGGTCGAACAAGTGTTTCGCACGGATATTCGAATTGCTCTATGGTGGAGCTGGGGGAGGTGTTCAGTCGATCGAAGCAGGAGGCCGCGGGTGCCTGGTTTTACGCATCTGCACACCGTTTCGGGGTTCTCCATGCGCTACGGAGGCTCGCACCCGGAACGGCTGGCGGAACGTGCCGCCGAGCGGGGCATGGACGCCCTCGCCCTGACCGACCGCGACACCCTGGCGGGCGCGGTGCGGTTCGCGAAGGCGTGCGCGAAGGAGGGCATCCGGCCGTTGTTCGGTGCCGACCTGGCCGTGTCGCCTCCGGCGGGGTCGGCCGGGTCGGGGGGCTCGGCCGGCGCCGGCGAGGCCTCGTACCGGCGGCGCACCCCCGTCAAGGGCGGGGCCTTCGTCGACGAGTCCGCCGCGCGGGCCGTCTTCCTCGCCCGCGACGGGGCCGCCGGATGGGCCGAGCTGTGCCGGATGATCACCGCCGCCCACGCGGCCCCCGTCGGGGACGCGGGGCGACAGCCCGTGGTGCCCTGGGAGGTGCTGCGCGGGGAGGGACTCTTCGTGCTGCTCGGGCCCGGGTCCGACGTGGGGCGGGCGCTCGCCGCGGGGCGGCCCGACCGGGCCGCGCGGCTGCTCGCGCCCTGGCGGGAGGTGTTCGGGGACGCGGTCCGCCTGGAGGCCGTCCACCACGGCCGCACCGGCACCGGCTCCGGCTCCCTGCGACTGGCCGCCCGTACCGTCGGCTTCGCCGCCGAGCAGGGCGTCCCGGCCGTGCTGACCAACGCCGTGCGTTATGCCGACCCCGGCCAGGGGCCGGTCGCCGACATCCTCGACGCCGCCCGCCGGCTCGTCCCCATCGACCCCCGGGGGCCCCTCGACACCGGCGAGCGGTGGCTCAAGGCCCCCGCCGCCATGGCCGAGGCCGCCGACCGGATCGCGCAGGCCGCCGGCCAGCGCCCCGCCGACGCGCGCCGCCTGATCGCGGAGACGCTGCGCACCGCCGGGTCCTGCTCCGTGGACCCCGAGGACGACCTCGGCATGGGCTCCGTGCGCTTCCCCGAGGCCCGGCTCGTCGGTGCGGCCCACCGCACCGCCCAGCGGGTCCTCGCCTCCCGCGCCTCGGCCGGCATGGTGCTGCGCGGCTACGCGGACGACCCCGCGTACTGGGAGCGGATGCACCACGAGCTCGACATCATCGCCCACCACGGCTACGCCTCGTACTTCCTGACGGTCGCCCAAGTCGTCGACGACGTCAGGGAGATGGGCATCCGGGTGGCCGCCCGCGGCTCCGGCGCCGGCTCCCTCGTCAACCACCTCCTCGGCATCGCGCACGCGGACCCCGTCGCGAACGGACTGCTGATGGAACGCTTCCTGTCCAAACGCCGCCGCGTCCTGCCCGACATCGACATCGACGTGGAGTCCGCCCGCCGGCTGGAGGTCTACCGGCGGATCATCGGCCGGTTCGGCGCCGAGCGCGTCGCCACCGTCTCCATGCCCGAGACCTACCGGGTTCGGCACGCCATCCGCGACGTCGGCGCCGCTCTGTCCATGGACCCGGCCGCCGTCGACCGGCTCGCCAAGGCCTTCCCGCACATCCGGGCCCGCGACGCCCGCGCCGCACTGCAGGAGCTCCCCGAACTGCGCGACGTACGGGGGGAGTCGTACGGCCGGCTGTGGGAGCTCGTCGAATCGCTGGACGCGCTGCCGCGCGGGATCGCCATGCACCCGTGCGGGGTGCTGCTCTCCGACGCCTCCCTGCTCGCCCGCACGCCCGTGTTGCCCACCAGCGGCGAGGGCTTCCCCATGTCCCAGTTCGACAAGGACGACGTGGAGGAGCTCGGGCTGCTCAAACTCGACGTGCTGGGCGTGCGGATGCAGTCGGCGATGGCGCACGCGGTCGCCGAGATCCGGCGCGGCACGGGGCAGGAGCTCGACCTGGACGACCCGGCGCAGGTCCCGCCGGGCGACCGGGCCACGTACGAGCTGATCCGCTCGGCCGAGACGCTGGGCTGCTTCCAGATCGAGTCCCCGGGCCAACGTGACCTGGTGGGGCGGCTCCAGCCGTCGACCTTCCACGACCTGGTCGTGGACATCTCGCTCTTCCGGCCGGGACCGGTGGCCGCCGACATGGTGCGGCCGTTCATCGAGGCCCGGCACGGGCGGGCGCCGGTGCGCTTCCCGCACCCGGACCTCGCGGACGCGCTGCGCGAGACGTACGGGGTCGTGGTCTTCCACGAGCAGATCATCGAGATCGTGCACGTCATGACCGACTGCGGGCGGGACGAGGCGGACCGCGTGCGGCGCGGGCTGTCCGACCCCGAGTCGCAGGGGCGGATCAAGGCCTGGTTCGCGGGGACGGCGCGGGAACGCGGCTACCCGCCGGAGGTGATCGCCCGGACCTGGGAGATCGTGGAGGCCTTCGGCTCGTACGGTTTCTGCAAGGCGCACGCGGTGGCCTTCGCGGTGCCCACCTACCAGTCTGCATGGCTCAAGGCGCACCACCCGGCGGCCTTCTACGCCGGGCTGCTCACGCACGACCCGGGGATGTACCCGAAGCGGCTGCTGCTGGCGGACGCGCGGCGGCGGGGCGTGCCGGTGCTGCCGCTGGACGTGAACCGGTCCGCGGTCGCCCATCGCATCGAACTGGTGTCCGACGGAGTGCCCCGGGCGGTGTGGGGGCTGCGCCTCGGCCTGTCCGACGTCCACGGCATCAGCGGCGCCGAGGCGGACCGGATCGAGGCCGGGCAGCCGTACGCCTCCCTGCGCGACTTCTGGGACCGGGCGCACCCGGGACGCCCGATCGCCGAACGGCTCGCACAGGTCGGGGCGTTGGACGCCTTCGGGGCCAACCGCCGCGACCTGCTGCTGCACTTGACGGAACTGCACGGTGCGCAGCGGGCGGCCGGGGTGCGCGGAGGCGGCCGGGGCAGTGCCCAACTCCCGCTGGAGGGCGGTCGGTCCACGGCCTCCGTCGGGCTGCCGGATCTCTCCGACGCGGAACGGCTCAGCGCCGAGCTGGGCGTCCTCGGCATGGACGCCTCGCGGCACCTGATGGCGGACCACCACGCCTTCCTGGCCGAACTGGGAGCGATCCCGGCGCGGCGGCTGCGGGACACCCGGCACGGGCAGACCGTACTGGTCGCGGGCGCCAAGGCGGCCACCCAGACCCCACCGATCCGGTCCGGGAAGCGGGTCATCTTCACGACCCTGGACGACGGGACGGGCCTGGTCGACCTGGCCTTCTTCGACGACAGCCACGAGCGCTGCGCGCACACCGTCTTCCACTCCTTCCTGCTGCTGGTCCGGGGTGTCGTGCAGCGGCGAGGCCCGCAGAGCCTGAGCGTGGTCGGGGCGGCGGCGTGGAACCTGGCGGAGCTGGTGGAACTGCGGGCCGCGGGCGGCCTGGACGCGGTGGCGGCCCGGCTGGCCGCCACCGGCGAGGGCGACGGCGCCTCCGGCGGGAGTGACGGCGACGGTACGGCGGGCGCGCAGGGCCCCGGCCGCCGGATCCGCATGTCCACGGGGTACGAGATGAACCCCTGGGCCGACCTCCAGCCGCCGGGCGAGGGCCCCGCGACCGGCCGCAAGCTGTGGCACTCCAGCCCGGGGAGCGCGGGATGACCACCGGCCGGGGCAGGGACGCGCGGGGCGGGTCCGGCGCGGTCGCAGGGGTGGTGGCAGCGGCAGACGCAACCGCGGGAGCGGGCGCTGCCGGTGGTCTGCGGGGGCCGGACCCCGCAGCCGCGCCCCCCGGCCCGGCCGCATCCGTGGTCCCCCCGGCTTCCCCGCGGGCGGCGGTCGGCCGGGCCGTGATGTGCCTGCGGCTGTACCCCGTCGGCGGGGGGCCGCTCGGGGCCGAGGCGTACGCCGGGGTGCTCGGGCTGCTCGGCGGACTGACCCCGGCCGTGCAGGCACTGCCGCCCGACGCCGCCCTCGCCGATGTCCGGGGCGCGCTGCGGTACTTCGGTTGTGACGCCGTCCAACTGGCCGCCGTGATCCGGGTGCGGGCCCTCGCCCTGTATGGGGTGGACGCCGCCGTCGGCGTGGCCGGCAACCCCATGCTGGCCCAGGCGGCGGCCCGCGAGGCCCGGCCCGGGGGGACCTTGCTGGTCCCCGACGAACCCGCCGCGGTACGGGAGTTCCTCGCCGGGAAACCCGTCGGCGCCCTCGACGGGGTCGGCCCCAAGGCCGCCCGCACACTGTGCTCCTACGGTCTCGACTCCGTCGGCCGGGTCGCCGCCGCACCGCCCGCGGCGCTGCGGCGGATCCTCGGTGCCCGGCTCGGCCGTGAGGTGCACGAACGCGCCCTGGGCATCGACCGGACCCCCGTCCGGCCGGGAGCCGCCGCCCGGACCATCGCCGCCGAGCGGGCCTTCGACCTGGACGAGCTGGATCCGGCACGGCACCGGCGGGCGCTGCTCTCGCTGACCGAGGAACTCGGCGCGCGGCTTCGTACACGAGAACAGGGCCGGGGCCAGGTCTGCCGCACCCTCTCGCTCACCGTGCGCTGCGCCGACCGCACCACCCTCACGCGGACCCGCACGCTCGGCGAACCCACCGCGCACACCCCCACCCTGACCGCCACGGCCTACGCCCTGTACGAGGGCCTCGGCCTCCAGCGGGCCAGGGTCCGCGCGCTGTCCCTGCGGGCCGAGGACCTGGGCCCGGCCGAAGGGGCCGCGCGGCAGCTCAGCCTCGACCCCGACGACGAGAAGGCTCGCAGGCTGGAGGCCGTCACGGACCGGGTCCGTGCACGCTTCGGGCCGCACGTCATCGCGCGGGGCACGCTCGCGGCCTGAGGGCGCGCCCGCGGAGGGCCACCGGGCCGCGCGCCCGCACGACACGCGAATTTTTACCGACGCGTAACTTCCAAGTCTTGCTACCCGCCCGTAATTTAGCGGCAGCAGCGCCCCCTTGTGATCCGGATCACGGGACGAACCCCCACGCCCCATCCCCTTGAGTCGACCCGCAAGGAGATCACACGATGCTGCCCTGGAGACGACTGCTCCGCCAGCTGGCCGTCCTCACCCTCACCGCCGCCGCGCTCGTCGCCCCCACCGGCGTCGCACAGGCCCAGACCGCCCCCACCAGCGGCTGGAACAACTGGTCCTGCAAGCCGTCCGCCGCGCACCCGCGCCCCGTCGTGCTCGTGCACGGCACCTTCGGCAACTCGTGGGACAACTGGCTCGGCCTCGCCCCGTACCTCGTGCACCGCGGCTACTGCGTCTACTCGCTCGACTACGGGCAACTGCCCGGCGTGCCCCTCTTCAACGGGCTCGGCCCCATCGACAAGTCCGCCGAACAGCTCGACGTCTTCGTCGACAAGGTGCTCGCCGCCACCGGCTCCGCCAAGACCGACATCATCGGGCACTCGCAGGGCGGCATGATGCCCCGCTACTACCTGAAGTTCCTCGGCGGAGCCGAGAAGGTCAACGCCCTGGTGGGGCTCGCCCCCGACAACCACGGCACCGACCTGCTCGGCTTCACCAAACTCCTCCCGTACTTCCCCGGCGCCGAGCACCTGATCAGCACCGCGACGCCGGGCCTCGCCGACCAGATCGCCGGATCCGCCTTCCAGCAGAAGCTGAACGCGGGCGGGGACACCGTGCCCGGTGTGAAGTACACGGTGATCGCGACCAAGTACGACGAGGTGGTGACCCCGTACCGGAGCGCCTTCCTCGACGGCCCGAACGTCCGCAACGTCGTACTCCAGGACCTCTGCGTCCTGGACCTCTCGGAGCACGTCGCCATCGGACTCACCGACCGGATCGCGTGGCACGAGGCGCTCAACGCCCTCGACCCGGCACACGCCGAACGGACCACCTGCGCCTCGGTCTTCGACTGACGGCCAGGGGCTAGCGCCCGTGGCGGCCCGTCGTCGACGTACGGCGGCGGGCCAGTCCGAACAGCACGGCCGCACCCACGGCGAGGACACCGGCCCCGGCGATCGCGATCGTCGGGGTGGCGCTGTTGCCGCCGGTCTCCGCGAGGTTGTTCGTGCCGCGCGTCGGGGCCGGGGCGGCGGTGGCGGTGGTGGTCGTGGGGACCGTGCTCGAGTTCCCGTTCGTCTTCGGGTCGTTGTCGCCGTGGCCGTTGTGCTCCACCGTGGACTTGTCCGCCCCGTCGGCGATCTGCTTGTCCGTCGGCGCCGAGGGGGCCGTGCCGGCACCGGCCCCGGCACCGGCCTTGGCGGTGGCCGTGGCCTTGGTGGTGGGCTGGGCACTGGCCGTGCTGCCGCTGTCCTTGCCGAAGACCACGTCCGAGCAGGTGTAGAAGGCCTCCGGGCTGTCCGAGCGCTGCCAGATGCTGTAGATCAGGTGGCGGCCGGACTTCTGCGGGACGGTGCCCGAGAACACGTAGTCGCCGTTCTGCATGCCGGGGTCGGTGGCCTTCGCGAACGGAGCCGGTTCCAGGTCGGACCACTTCAGCGGCTGCGACGGGTCGTACCCGTCCTTCGTCACGTACAGCTCGAAGGAACCCTTGTGCGGGGCGGTCCCCTTGTAGCGGAAGGTGTGTGCGCCCGCCGTCATCGGGCTCGCCGGCCAGTCGGCGCGCGCCAGGTCCAGGCCCTGGTACTTGTCGTTGCCCGCGGAGCACAGCTGGCCGTTCGGGATCAACGCCCGGTGGTTGCCCGCCGCGTTGGCGATGTTCACCGCGTTCCAGTCGTAGAAGGCCTGCGCCCCGCTCGCCGCGACGGCCGCCTTGCACGCCGCCGACCTCGGGGACTCCGGCCCCTCCGCGTAGCACGCCGCCACCCGGCTGACCGGGTCCGTCATCGAGCCGTGCGCGGCCGCGGGAGCGGCGGCGTACGCGGCCACCGCGAGCGGGGCGAGGGCGACGCTCGCGATGCGGATCACGCTGCGGGGGCGGTGTGCGGGCATGGTGGATCTCCTTAGGGCGCAAGGCAGGGGCGAGCCGAGGAGAAGGACCCGGGCAGTGCGGCGCCGCCCCCCGACGGCGCCACTCCGGCCCTCCCTGGCCCAGCCAAACTAACCGCCCGCACCACCGCTTTCGCCGCCGTCGGCCCGCACGGGCTGATCCTTAGGCTCCGCTTAAGGAAGCGGTAAGAGAGGGCCAAGGAATCGGCGTTGCGGAGCCCTCACAGCCCAAGGGTTCCGGCTCCTGAGAGTCCGTGCAGTCCAGGCAGATCCGGGATGCGCCGCACCTCCGGTGGCTCCCTGATCGGCTCCCCAAGCGGTGCCGCAATCCTCTCGGCGTCACCAGGGCCGGCGTCGTTGATGTCAGCGACCTGCCGTCGCCGAGACGCAAATGATTCGCCCCCAGCAGAGCCTCGTCTTGCTCTGCTGGGGGCGATTCGTCGTGGATTCTGCCGCGGCTGTCAGAAGGCGGCGACTCCGTACGGGTTGTTGCCGACGATGGGGGTGGCGATCACTTGGTTGTTGTCGTTGTTGGTGTCGATCACCGACACGGTGTCGTCGCCGGCGTTGGTCACGTAGGCGGTGTCGCGCTGCCGGCCCGGGTACTCGTTTTCCGAGGCATGCGGGGTAACGCTGGGCAGCAGTGCGGTGCACAGTGCGGCCAGGGCCCCGACCACCCATGCGCGCCGCAACTGACGTGCCCGCTTCGACTTCGTATTCTCACGTCGCTCGGGAACATGGGTGCACTCGTCCCGGGTGGTGTGCATGCGCATCTCCCGGGACGGTTGGCGGGTCTCGTGCTCCGGCCGGGTATCGCTGCCGGACGTGCGTGGCTGGGGTGATCCAGTAGGAGAATCCTCAAGTCGGTTCTTGCTCTTGCCACGGAGGCTCGACCGAACGAATCGCCACTGCCGCCGGTTCGGCTGGTCGGCCATGAGGTCGGCGGAGAGGCTTTGGCCGGCCGGTGTCCTGCCCGGTTGGGGTCGTGCTTGAGGAAGCGGTAAGCGGGGGCCAAGGGAGGGCCGGCCGCAGGTCGGCTTCGGGCCCCGCTCAGACGAGCAGCGCGGGCAGGCCGGCCGGGGTGCGGGCCTGGTGGTCCAGGGCGTCGAGGGCGCGGACGGCCTGGGCCGCCGCCTCCGGGTCGGTGGTGGCGAGGCCGCTCTCGGCGAACTCGTCCTCGTCCAGGCGCAGTACCGAGGTCCCGTCCGCCGAGACCCACAGGTCGAGGTCCAGGTCCTCCACGGTGATCTCCCCGCCCTGCACCACGGCCGGGCGCGTGACGTCGCAGTACCAGCCCTTGAGGACGCCGTCGCCGGTCCACACCTCCTTGACCGCGTACCAGCGGGTGCGCCAGAAGTGCTCGACGAACACGTCGCCCGGCTCGAAGCGCACGAAGCCGAAGTCGCGCACGCCCTCGGCCGCCCAGGGGGCGCGTACGGAGATCCGGTCGCCGTCGTCGGCCACCTGCGCGGCCGGGTAGCGGATCTTCACGCGGCCTGCCTTGACCAGGGCCACGGTCAGCTCCTGCACGTTCACACTGCCTCCAATTTCTTCGCGTAGCGCGTCTCGGTCACGCGGATCTCGTATCCCAGCCGCCTGTTGACGGCGAGCATCGGGGTGTTGTCGGCGTCGTTGCCGGTGATCGCCTCCGTGTACCCCGCCGCGCGGGCCCGGTGCAGGGAGATGATCTTGGCGAGCGTGGCCAGCCCGCGGCCGCGGAAGGCCCGCAGGGTGCCGGTCATGCCCGAGGAGTAGCGGGTGGTGCCGTCGGTGTTGGCGGCCGTGAAGGCGGCCACCGCGCCGTCGACCAGGACGACGGTGGTCAGCTCCTTGTCGAGCGCCGGGTTGTTCCAGGTGTGCCCGAGCCATTCCTCGTAGTCGTCGAACTCCACGCCCACGTCGCTCGGCTCGTCGGAGGTGGTCTCCGCGTCGGCGAGGAAGAGCGGACGCGGGTCCGCGGCGAAAGCGGAAGCCGGGCGGACCTCGACGCCGGCCGGGAGCACCTGCGGGAGCGGCGGCAGCGTGGCCGCGGCCAGGTCCAGGCTCAGGAAGTGCGAGGAGCGGCTCGGGCGGTAGCCGCGGCGCTCGGCGAAGGCGCGGTGGACGGGCTCGTCCAACACCCAGGCGTACGTCTCCAGCGCGCCCTCGGCGGCGAGGTACTCCTCGGCCGTGCGCAGCAGCCGGGTGCCCGCGCCGAGACCGCGGTGGGCGGGGTCGACGTAGAGGTTGACCTTCGACTGGCCTGGCTCGGGGCTGTCATGGGCGATGCCGACCTGGGCGGCGCCGATGACGAGGCCGTCGGCGGTCTCCGCGACGAGGATCCGGTACCGCTGGGCGGGAGGGGCGGAGGCGAGCTCGAAGGCCACGCCCTCGGCGGTGTGCAGCAGGAAGGGCAGCGCGCGCCGGCGTACCCGTACGACGGACTCCGCGTCCGCAGGGTCGCCGGGACGGAGGTCGCGGATCAAAACGGTCATGTGGCCGACGCTACGCGCGGGCCCGGGCCGAGCGCCCCCCAATTAACCGGCGATGGGGGACAATCGCCCCCGTGACCTCGACGAACCTGAAGATCACCATCGACGGCCGGACCGGCTCGGCCGCCCCGTACGAGCAACTGCGCGCGCAGATCGCCGACCGTGCCCGGTCCGGGAAACTGCCGGCGGGATTCAAACTGCCGACCGTGCGGGGGCTGGCGGAGGAACTGGGGCTGGCCGCGAACACCGTCGCGAAGGCGTACCGGGCGCTGGAGGCGGACGGGGTGATCGAGACGCGGGGACGGAACGGGACCTTCGTCGCGGCGGCGGGGGAGGGCGCCTCCCGCGAGGCCGCGGCCGCCGCGCAGGCGTATGCGGAACGGGTGCGGAGGCTGGGCCTGACCGAGGCCGAGGCGGTGGCCGCCGCCACCGAAGCCCTCCGGGCCCGGTACGCCCAGTAGCCCCCGCAGCGCTCGCCGGCGCGGCGCCGTTGCGGGGGCTACGCCCCCGAACCCCCGCGCCTCAAACGCCGGCGGGGCTGGATCTTTCAGCCCGCCCGCCGGAGGCTAGAGGTACAGCCCCGCCTCCGAGTGGGCCTGCGGCGGCAGCATGGCCGGGCCCGTCCCGCGGCGCAGGGCGAAGAGTTCCGCCAGGCTCGCCCCCTCGCGGGACACGCCCTCGTCCGTGCCCAGCCAGTCCACCGCCTCGCGGTGCGTCAGCCGGCCGACTTCGATGCGGGCCAGGCAGCGGCCCGGGCGGACCACCGCCGGGTGGAGGCGCTCGAGGTCCTCGTTGGTCGTGACCCCGACCAGGACGTTGCGGCCCTGCCCCAGCAGTCCGTCCGTCAGGTTCAGGAGCCGGGACAGGGCCTGCCCCGCCGTGTGGCGGGCCTCGCCGCGGATCAGCTCGTCGCAGTCCTCCAGCAGCAGCAGCCGCCAACGGCCCTTCGCCGTGCCCTCGTCCTCCCCGATCGCGATGTCCATCAGGTAGCCGACGTCGTTGAACAGCCGCTCCGGGTCCAGTACGCAGTCCACCTGGCACCAGTCCCGCCAGGACCGGGCGAGGGTGCGGAGCGCCGAGGTCTTGCCCGTCCCGGGCGGCCCGTGGAGCAGCAGCAGCCGGCCCGCGATGTCGTCCGGGGTCACCTTCATCAGCCGGTCCATCGCCCCGGCCACCGGCGCCGTGTAGTTCGCCCGCACCTCCGCCCAGGTCCCGGCGGCGATCTGGCGGGTCGTCCGGTACGGGCCGCGGCGCGGGGACACGTACCAAAAGCCCATCGTGACGTTGTCCGGCTGCGGTTCGGGCTCGTCCTGCGCGTCCTCCGTGGCCTTGCCCAGCACGCTCTGCGCGAGCTCGTCGCTGACCGCCGTCACCGTGACGTCCGCGCCGCGGCTCCAGCGGGAGACGAGCACGGTCCAGCCCTCGCCCTCCGCGAGCGTGGCGCTGCGGTCGCTGTCGCGCGCCGAGCGCAGGACGGCGGCGCCGGGCGGCAGCAGGGTGGCCTCCGCCTTCACCCGGTCGATCGACAGGCTGTGCGAGTACGGCTGTTCGCCGGACGCGAACCGACCGAGGAACAACGCGTCCACGACATCCGACGGCGAATCGCTGTCGTCGACATTGAGCCGGATCGGCAGCGCGTCATACGGGTTGGCTGGCATGGCGCCCATGATCCGGCACACCGTGCCCTCGTGCACCCGTGTTTCCCCGGTTCGGGTGCCCAAGTTCCCTCTTCAAACGCATCGGAGGTGAAGATTCGGCCCGCAACTCTGCTCCGAAAATTCTTGGCATGAACACTTCCAGTGGACCTCGGCTCCTTGTACCACGGACTCAGCAGTAACTCCGGAGTAACCCCGGAGTAACCCCCACAAGGAGCCGCACCCCCATGAGCAAGAGAATGACGCGTTTCGCCGCCTTGACGTCCTCGCTGTTACTCGCCGCGGGCGCCGCCCTGTTCGGGGCCGGCCAGGCGTCCGCCGCCCAGGCCGACTTCGGCTACGTCGCCCTCGGCGACTCGTACTCCTCCGGTGTCGGCGCCGGCAACTACGACAGCGCGAGCGGCAACTGCAAGCGCACCACCCGCGCCTACCCGGCCCTGTGGGCGGCCGCCCACGCCCCGCAGACCTTCTCCTTCGCCGCGTGCTCGGGCGCTCGTACGGGAGACGTCCTGTCCGGCCAGCTCGCCCCCCTCAACTCCGGCACCGACCTGGTCAGCATCACCATCGGCGGCAACGACGCCGGATTCTCCGACGTCATGACGACCTGTGTGCTCCAGTCCGAGGCCACCTGCGTCGCCCGCGTCAACCAGGCCAAGGCGTACGTGGACTCCACCCTCCCCGGCCAGCTCGACCAGGTCTACAACGCCATCTCCGGTCGCGCGCCCGCCGCGCGCGTCGTCGTCCTCGGCTACCCCCGCTTCTACAAGCTGAACGGCACCTGCACCGCCGGGCTGAGCGAGGGCGAACGCTCCGCCATCAACGGCGCGGCCGACTACCTCAACGCCGCCATCGCCAAACGCGCCGCCGACCACGGCTTCACCTTCGCCTCGGTCGCCGGTGCCTTCACGGGCCACGAGATCTGCTCGGGCAGCGCGTGGCTGCACAGCGTCAACTGGCTGAACATCGGCGAGTCGTACCACCCGACCGCCGCCGGGCAGTCCAGCGGCTACCTGCCCGTGTTCACCAACGCGGCCTGATCGGCGGCCCGAGGGCTCGCCGTCGGACCCGGTGACACCGGCGACGGGCTCGGAACGGGGGAGGAGGCCCCGCTCGTCGGGGTCTCCTTCTCGCACGTCACGGAGATGTCCACCCACTGCGTGGCCACCTCCGCCGGCCCCCGCACCTCCAGCCGCACGGCGTCGTCCCGGTCCGCGTCCGGTGCGTACGTGAGCTCGGTGTGCTCCAGCCGTCGGCTCCTCGGCCCACCCTCCTCGTACGTGAGGGACTGCCAACCGGGGCCGGAACTCGTCCCGCTCCGCGTGGCCCACCGGTACTCCAGCGTCACCGGGGTGCGCTCCACCTCGACCGTGGCGGTGAAGGCGGGTGCCCGCTCCGAAGGCGGCGGGCAGGGGCCGGTGTAGGTGGAGCGCACGGTGTCCACGTACGCGAGCACCTGTTGGCCCGCCGGGCCCGAAGGCGACGCCGACGCGGACGCGGAACCCGATGCGGACGGCCCCGTCGAGGGCGTCGTCGTGGCGGTCCGCGTGCTGGTCGCCGAAGCCGTCGGGCCCACGCCCCCGCTGTCGCCGCCGCCCGAACCCTCGCGGTCCTTCAGCACCAGCCACGCCAACAGGGCGAGCGCCGCCAGCAGCACCACGATCCCGGCGGTCAGCACCGCGCCGGCACCGCTGCGCGGCGCCGCTTCCGGCTCGGGCAGGGGCGCCGGCGGCGGCTGGTGCGGGCGGTCGTGAGGGGCGGCTCGGTGGTCGGCGCGGTCGTCGTGATGGTGCGTTACGGCCGTAGGCGAGTCCGGCCCCGACACCGGCCCGCCCGAGGCCCGTACGGTCCCACCCGCACCCACCACCCGCAGCATCCGGGCCGCCTCCGCCGCGGGCAGCCGGCCGGCCGGGTCCTTGCGCAGCAGCCCTTCCAGTACGGGCTCCAGCGGCCCCGCCCGGCGCGGCGGCGGCAACTCCCCGTCCACCACGGCCCGCAGGGTGTCCAGCGGGGTCTCGCCCCGGAACGGGGGAACCCCCTCGACGGCCGCGTACAGCATGACCCCGAGCGACCACAGGTCCGACTCGGGGCCGGGTTCGCGCCCGAGCGCCCGTTCCGGGGCCAGGTACTCGGGGGACCCCACCACCTCGCCCGGCATCGTGATCGCCGAGGAGCCCTCCAGGCTCGCGATCCCGAAATCGCTCAGCACCACCCGGCCGTCATTGGCGATCAGCACGTTGCCCGGCTTGACGTCCCGGTGCAGCACCCCCGCCTCGTGCGCCGAGCGCAGCGCCGCCAGCACCTGCTCCCCGACGTGCGCGGCGCGCTGCGGGGACACCGGCCCCTCGGCCTCCAGTACGTCGGCCAGCGAGAGGCCGCGCACCAGCTCCATCACGATCCAGGGCCGGCCGTCCTCGGAGGCCACGTCGTAGACGGTGACGACCCCGCGGTGCGCGACGCGGGCCGCAGCCCAGGCCTCCCGCTCCAGGCGCCGGTACATCCGGGCGAGTTCGCCGGCCTCCATCCAGGCCGGCGCCAGCACCTCCTTGACGGCGACGTCGCGGGCCAGCACCTCGTCCCGGGCCCGCCACACGATGCCCATCCCGCCGCGGCCGATGGGCTCCAGCAGCCGGTAGCGACCGGAGATGACACGATCGGAGTGCGATTCCCCACCCCCGTCACCCAATTCACCCACGTTCCCACTCACGCGAGCCTCCCATGCGTCATCAGGCGATCACTCCAAGTTAGCGCAGAGCCTGCCAGGTGACCCCTGTCGTGACGTGACTCGCGGCGGACCCCTCCGAACTCGGCGAGCCTGTGCGGAGAGTGACTGTCGACTCCGCTGAGTAATCGTCAACTCCCCGTCGCCACAGGGGTAATTCACACCACCGGGATACCCGAGGGCGACGCGGGGACGATAGGGTTAACCTGCCCGGGCCGGGTGCCCTCGTACGGGTGGGGAGAGATCATGGAACAGATAGCAATGCGCAGCAGGCCGCCACGCGTGCCTGCCATCACCTGCGGCAGTAGCGCGACCAGCTCGCGCCTCGACCGTCACCTCGCCGTGCTGGGCGGACCCGCCGTCCCGCACCGGGAGACCGCCGAGGCGACCCTGCTGATGCGCGAGCTCACCTCGCGCGACCACACGCATCGTCTGCGGAGCCGGAGCGCGCGCGTCTCGCTCTTCGCGCCGCTGCGCCGTCTGCGTCGCACGCTCTTCGGCAGCCGCCGCTCGTAACTGCCCCCACCGTCCCCGCACCGCAGCCGTTCGCCGTCCCGGCGTCCGGTTCCCCGGCCCTACACGAGCAGGCCCCACCCGGGCCCGCTCGACGCGAGCACCTACGCGAGCACGCCGACCACGCCGTCCCGGCGCAGTTCCGAGATCTGTGCGTCCGCCATCCCCAGGGCGCGCAGCAGGGCCTCGGTGTGTTCGCCCAGCGCGGGCACCGCACCCATGTGCGGTGCCGCGCCGCCCGGCAGCCCGATCGGCGGCAACAGGGCCCGTAGCGGACCGGCCGGCGACTCCACCTCCCGCCAGCGGTCCCGGGCCGCCAACTGCGGATGCCCGGCCAGCTGGGCCACCGAGTTCAGCCGCGCGCAGGCGATGCCCGCCGCCTCCAGCCGCCCGATCGCCGCGTCCGCGCCCAGCCGGCCCAGCGCTTCGGCCACCACCGCGTCGGTCTTCTCCCGGTTCCCGGTGCGCGCCGCGTTCGTCGCGTACGCCGGGTCCTCGGCCAACTCGGGCCGCTCCAGCACCTGCTCGGCCAGCCGCCGCCATTCGCGGTCGTTCTGCACGGAAAGCAGCACCCGGTCCCCGTCGGCCGTCGCGTAGGCGTCGTAGGGCGCGATCACGGCGTGCGCGAGTCCGGTCCGTACGGGCTGTTCCCCGCCGTGCATGGTGTGGTGCAGCGGATGCCCCATCCACTCGGCGAGCGCGTCGAGCATGGAAACCTCCACCCTGCCCCCGCGCCCGGTGACTCCGCGGCGCAGCAGGGCCGCGAGCACCCCGGAGAAGGCGTACATGGCCGCCGCGATGTCCGCCGCCGGGATGCCCGCCTTGACGGGCTGCTCCGGGGTGCCGGTCACCGAGACCAGCCCCGCCTCGCACTGCACGAGCATGTCGTAGGCGCGCTTGTGGGCGTACGGGCCCTCCGCGCCGTAGCCGGAGACGTCCACGGCGACCAGCTGCGGGTAGCGCGCGCACAGTGCGGCCGAGTCGATGCCGAGCCGGGCGGCGGCCCCCTGCGCGAGGTTCTGTACGAATACGTCCGCGCCGGCGAGCAGCCCGTGCAGGATCTCCAGGCCGCGCGGATCCTTCAGGTCGAGCGCGATCGACTCCTTGCCGCGGTTGGCCCACACGAAGTGCGAGGCGAGGCCCTGCGCGGTGGTGTCGTAGGCGCGCGCGAAGTCGCCGCCGTCGGGGCGCTCGACCTTGACCACCCGCGCGCCGAGGTCGGCGAGCTGGCGGGTGGCGAAGGGGGCCGAGACGGCCTGTTCGACGGCGACGACGGTGATGCCGTCCAACGGGAGCGGTTCGGTGGTCATGGGCCCCTGCCTACCCGGTCGGACCGGGATCTGTCACCCTCCCGGGTCGTGCCCGCCGCGGAACGTCCTCAGCCCTGGCCGCGCGCGAACCGGCGCGTGGCCGCCGGCGCGAACAGTGCCAGCAGGACCAGGGACCAGACGACGGCCCCCGCCACGGGGTGCGCGGCCGGCCAGGCGGCGCCCGCCGCGGCCTCGCCGGCCGCGCCCCCGGTGTTTCCGCACAACTCGCGCACGGCGGTGGCGACGGCGCTGATCGGGTTCCACTCGGCGAGCGTGCGCAGCCACCCGGGCAGCCCGGCCGTCGGCAGGTACGCGCTCGACAGCATCGGCAGCACGAAGGTGGCGCCACCGAGTTGCCCCGCCGCCTCCTCGCTCTTGCTCAGCAGGCCGAGGTAAGTGCCGACCCACGCGCTCGCGAAGCGGAACAGCAGGAGCACGCCCAGGGCCCCCAGCGCGCCCGGCAGGCCGGTCTCGACCCGCCAGCCCATCGCGAGCCCCACCAGCATCAACGGCACCATCGAGGCGGCGGTGGTGAGGAGGTCGGCGGCGGTCTGCCCGAGCGGGACGGCGGCGCGGCTCATCGGCAGGGTCCGGAAGCGGTCCGTCACCCCGCGATGGGCGTCCTGCGCGGCCGTGAACAGGCCGGTCATCAGGCCGTTCGCGGCGGTGGCGGCGAGCAGCCCCGGGACCAGGAACTCGCGGTACTCGGCGCCCGGCATCGCCAGCGCGCTGCCGAAGACGTAGCCGAAGAACAGCAGCATCGTGATCGGCATGGTCTGCGTGAGGATCAGCAGCGTCGGGGCGTGCCGGGCCTTCTGGAGCTGCCGGGTCAGGATGGCGCCGCCGTCGGACAGCAGGGTGCTCATGCCGCGTTCTCCTTCTGGGTCACGGGGGTGCGGGTGAGGCGCAGGAACACCTCGTCGAGGGTGGGCGGGCGCAGGCTCGCGTCGGTGACGGGTACCGCGGCGGTGTCGAGCTCGCGGATGATCCGAGGCAGGGTCAGCCCGGTGTCGAGGACGGTCACCCCGACGGTGAGGCGGTCCTCGTCGAGCGCGGGCCGGCCGCCGGTGAGCTGGTCCAGTACGACGGCCGCGCCCGCGAGGGCCGCCGGCTCGGCGACGGTGACCTCGGCGTAGGAGCCGATCCGGGCCTTGAGTTCGGCGGGGGCGCCGTTCGCGACGGCGCGGCCGCGGTCGACGACCACGATGTCGTCGGCGAGCCGGTCGGCCTCCTCCAGGTACTGGGTGGTGAGCAGCACCGTGGTGCCCTCGTCGGCGAGTTCTCGAACGGCGGTCCAGATCCGCTCGCGGGCCGACGGATCCAGGCCGGTGGTGGGCTCGTCGAGGAACAGCACGCGGGGGTGGGTGATCAGCCCGGCGGCCAGGTCGAGGCGCCTGCGCATTCCGCCGGACCAGCCGGACGCCACCCGGTCCGCGGCCTCGTCGAGCGCGAAGCGCTCCAGCAGCTCGTCGGCGCGGGCCCGGCCGGCGGAGCCGCGCAGTCCGGCGAGGCGGGCGAAGAGCCGGAGGTTCTCGCGGCCGGTCAGGTCCCCGTCGACGGAGGCGTACTGACCGGTGACCCCGATGGCGCGGCGGACGGCGGCGGGCTCGCGGGTGACGTCGTGGCCCGCGACGAGGGCGCGGCCGCCGGTGGGCGTGGTGAGGGTGGTCAGGATCCGCACGGCGGTGGTCTTGCCCGCGCCGTTGGGGCCGAGGAGACCGCAGACCGCGCCCTCGGGCACGGCGAGATCGAGGCCGCGCAGGGCGTGTACCTCCCCGTAGGTCTTCTCCAAACCCTCACTAAGTACAGCGTACGTAGTAGTCATGTGCGGCACCCTACCCCACTACGTACGGCGTACGTAACTAAGATGGTGTGCGAGACGACGAGGTGATCCGAGCGATGACAGCCGGCGGGCGACCCGCTGAACCCGAAGTGATCTGGTCCCGCCCGCAGCGGGCCGGTCGAGGCCCCCGACCCGCGCACAGCCGCGAGTCGATCGCCGCCGAAGCGGTGCGCATCGCCGACGAGGAGGGGATCGAGGCCGTCTCCATGCGGCGCGTCGCCGCCGGGATCGGCGCCGGGACGATGTCCCTGTACAACTACGTGCCGCGCAAGGACGACCTGTACGAGCTGATGGTCGACGCGGTCGGCGGCGAGTACGAGTTCACGCGGCCGACCGGCGACTGGCGGGCCGACCTGCTCGCGCTGGCCCGCCAGACGCGGGCGCTCATGCACCGCCACCCGTGGCTGCCGCGGCTTCTCAGCCCCGTCCACGGGTTCAGCCCGAACGCCCTGGCGTACCTGGAGCACAACCTGGACTGCCTGGCCCCGCTGGACGCTCCGGACGGCGAGAAGCTGGAGCTCATCGCGGCGATCAACGGCATGGTGTCCACGTACGTGGCGGGCGAGCTGGCACTGGCCGAGCGCGCCCGCTCGCTGCCCTGGAGCGAGGCCGCCGAAGCGGGCGTCCGGGCCTCCTGGCTCGGCTCTCGGCTGGCCACCGGGCAGTACCCGAGGTTGGCCGCGGCGCTCGCGGGCGGCGCTCCGCCCGTACCGGACGCGGGGCTGGACATGGCCGCCGTGTTCGACCGGTCGGTGTCCCGGCTGCTGGGGGCCTGGGGCTCGTAACCGGGGGCGTAATCGGGGGGAATGGGGGGGGAATGGGGGGTGATCGGGGGTACGCAACCCGTTCCTAGAGCAGCGCGAACTGCCCGCCCGGGCCCTCCTCCTGGTGGTCCAGCACCGAGGCCGGGCGCCGGGCCCAGCGCGGTGGCGGCAGCACTCCGGCCGCTCGCAGCTCGGCCGCGGACGGGCCCGGGCCCGGCTCGAAGGCCGCCCGCTCCGGCGCCAGGGCGGCCAGCAGGGCCAAGGTCGTCACCAGCGCCAGCAGCTCCGAGGTCCAGGCCTGTGGCCACTCGGCCGGCCCCAGCGCCGCCAGCCCGTCGGCATCCGGGGCGCGGTGCCGGGTGCGTGCCGCGAACCAGGCCTCCAGCACCCGGACGCCCTGCGCCTCGTACTCCCAGGCCCCGGCGGGCACGGGCGAGACGGTGCCGGTACCGAGGCCGAGGGTCTCGCTCTCCGCGTCGTACGAGAGCTCGTGCGGCCACGCCCCGACCGCCGAGCGGACGTACGGCCGGCGCCCGCCGGGCAGCCGGGGCGGTTCGCCGCCGCGGGCCCCGCGCAGCTGGACGGTGAGCAGCCGGTGCCCCAGCTCGAGCCCGGCCCGCCACCGGTCGGGGTCGGCCGCGAGGGGGACCTCGTACCCCTGCGGCCCGGGGCGGCCGGCCGCGAGGACCCAGCACAGCAGGTCCTCGGGGGTGACCCAGCCGCCGTAGCGTTCGCCGAGCAGGGGGAGCAGGCCCGGGGCGACATTGGGCTCCGCGCCGCCGGGGCGCCGGTGGAGGGGGCGGATCCGCCCGAGCCGGCCGGCCGGGAGGTGCGCGGTGACCAGCAGTTCGGGGATCTCGACGACGAACAGCTGGTGCTCGTCCAGGACCCGCCACAGCTCGGGGCGGGCCGAGTCGATCAGTCGCTGGTCGGGCAGGAGCCACTGCTCGTCGAAGGGCTCGCGGAGCACCCGTACGGGCTCGGGGCAAGAACCCGGCTCGTCCGCGAAACGGGCCGTCGCCGCCGAGCGCTGCCCCGGCAGCGCGGCCGCCCCGGCGGCGGGCGTGCGCAGCCGGCTCGGCCGGAACAGCCGCTCCCGCTCGGCGTCTTCGGCGCCGGTCAGGGCCGCCCATCGGGTGCGCAGGGCGGCCGGATCGGGCGCGGCCACCCAGTCCCGGCCCAGGCGCAGGCCGCCCACGGACCAGGGCATCAGATCGTCCAGCAGCGGTACGTCTTCGCTCACGCCGCCGATGGTAGCGACGGGACCCGGCGGCCGGGCTGCGCCCAGGCCGAAGAGCTACGCTCCTTATGTACGCGTATGGCGTGTATGTGCTGAATCGACCGAGGAGACGTCATGAGTCAGTACGACGAATACTCGACTCCGTCGCAGGCCGAGGGGGAGCGGCTCGACGAGGACATGGACGAGAGCCAGATGAAGCAGACGCACCACCCGCAGACGATGCGCACCACGCCCTCCCAGGCCGAGGGCGAGCGGTCCGCGGAGGACGACGAGAAGCGGTAGCGCTACCACCGGTGGCGACCGGCGTCGTGCTCAGTGCGCGTCGACCGTCACCGTGAAGGAGAACCGGTCGCCGCGGTAGCGGATCCGCGCCACGTCCACCACCCGGCCGTCCTCGTCGTACGTCACGCCCGTGTAGTGCAGGATCGGGCTGAGCAGCGGGACCTGGAGCAGCTCGGCCGTCTCCGGGTCCGCGAGCCGGGCCTCGACCGTGTCCGTGATCCGGCTGATGCGCACTCCGACGACGTCCCGCAGCACCTTCGTCATCGGCCACCGTTCGAGATCGGCGAGCTCCACGGACTCGGCGAACTCCGGAAGGACCGCGTTCTCCACCCAGTTGCTCGGCTCGCCGCTCTCGCGGTCGTGGCGCAGCCTGCGGTACGTGACCACCTCGGCGGTGTCCGGGAAGTGCTCCAGCAGTTCCCCGGACACCGTCGTCCGGCCGTGTCCGAGGATCGTCGTCCGCTCGCCCGACTGCTGGGCCACGATCGCGTCGACCGAGCCCAGCAGCCGCACCGGGGCCGCCCGCCGGGCCCCCGGCTCGATGAAGGTGCCGCGCCGCCGGTGCCGGCTGATCAGCCCCTCGCCCTCCAGCTCCTTGAGCGCCTGCCGCATGGTGAGCACGCTCACCCCGTAGTGCTCGGCGAGCTGCTCCTCGGTGGGCAGCCGCAGCGAGGCGTCCGGCGTGCGCCCGAGTATCGAGGCGCGCAGGGACTGTGACACCTGGTACCAGAGCGGCAGCTTCCGGTTCAGGACCAGTGAGTCGGGGGCGAAGGCGGTCACGGGTGGGGTCTCCGTAGGGCTGACAGGGGCGGCGTCCTGCGCATATTAGGCGCGGAAGTGGCGCTGGAGCCCCTGCCAGACGTCGTCGTATGCGCGCTGGAGGTGGTCCGCGCCGGCCGCCTGGGCGGTGGCGGTGATCGGCCAGCGGGTCTCGAACATGAAGGCCAGGCCGTCGTCGATCTTCTGCGGCTTCAGCTCGGCGGCGCTCGCCCGGTCGAAGGTCTCACGGTCCGGACCGTGCGCGGACATCATGTTGTGGAGCGAGCCGCCGCCGGGGACGAAGCCCTCGGCCTTGGCGTCGTAGGCGCCCTCGATCAGGCCCATGTACTCGCTCATCACGTTGCGGTGGAAGTAGGGCGGGCGGAAGGTGTCCTCGCCGACCAGCCAGCGCGGGGCGAAGACCACGAAGTCCACGCCCGCGAGCCCGGGGGTGTCGGTGGGCGCGGTCAGCACGGTGAAGATCGACGGGTCCGGGTGGTCGTAGCTGATGGACCCGATCACATTGAAACGGCGCAGGTCGTAGACGTACGGGACGTGGGTGCCGTGCCAGGCCACGACGTCCAGCGGGGAGTGGTCGTAGGTGGCCGACCAGAGGTTGCCGCAGAACTTGTTGACCACCTCGGTCGGGCGCTCGACGTCCTCGTACGAAGCCACCGGCGCCCGGAAGTCCCGTGCGGCGGCGAGGCCGTTGGCGCCGATCGGGCCCAGGTTCGGCAGCTCGAAGGGCTGGCCGTAGTTCTCGCAGACGTAGCCGCGGGCGTCGTCCCCGAGGAGCTCGACGCGGAAGCGGACGCCGCGGGGGATCAGGGCCATCTCGCCGGGGCCGGCGCTGAGCAGTCCGAGCTCGGTGCGCAGGAGCAGGCCGCCGCGCTCCGGGACGATCAGCAGCTCGCCGTCGGAGTCGCTGAACACCCGGTCGGTCATGTCGGCGTTGGCGGAGTAGAGGTGGACGGCCATGCCGGTGCGCTGGGTGGCGTCGCCGTTGCCGCCCAGGGTCCACAGCCCGGCCAGGAAGTCGGTGCCGGGGGCCGGGTCGGGCAGGGGGTTCCAGCGCAGCCGGTTGGGGTCCGGGACGGCCTCCGTGAAGGGGGCGGTGCGCAGGGCCCCGTTGTCGACGCGGGTGAACGGCGGGTGCGCGGCCGAGGGGCGGATCCGGTAGAGCCAGGAGCGGCGGTTGTGGGTGCGGGGCTCGGTGAAGGCACTGCCGCTGAGCTGCTCGGCGTATAGGCCGAGCGGGGCCTGCTGGGGCGAGTTCCGGCCGTGCGGCAGTGCGCCGGGCACGGCCTCCGAGCTGTGCTCGTTCCCGAAGCCGGTGAGGTACTCCAGTGCCTCCGCCGTCTTCCTGGCCTGCTCGCTCATCTGCTGCTCCCGCTCCGTCGAAGGAATCCTATGGTCGACAGTAGGATTCCGCGGCCCGCTCGTCAACGGTGATCGGCTGCGGATCGCATTCGCGCGGACGTTGATCGGATTCGTGCGGAGGGGGCTCCCAAAAGATGAACAATGCTCTACTCTCACGCGCATGTCGTGGACCCGCAGGTTTCCTGCCGTGCCGGCGGCGCTCCTCGCCGCCCTCCTCGCTCTCCTGTCCCTCCTCGTCGCCGCGCCCACCGCGAGCGCGCACGAGGAGCGCCCCGTCACCTTCCCCGACGGCAAAGGATCCGTGCCGGAATACCGCAAGGCGGAGCCCGACCTGGTGGTCTGCAAGACCGACCGGCCCGACTTCGAACGCCGGATATCGGGCTTCCCGCAGGAGCTCAAGCAGCGCAACCTCGCCCTGTTCGAGCGCTGCGAGAAGAGCGGCTACCGCCACCTCCAGGAGGCCGTCGACGCCGTCGACCGGCCGGGGGTGAACATCGCGATCCTTCCCGGCCTGTACGAGGAAGAGCCCTCACTGGGGAAGCCGACGGGGGAGTGCGCCGCGCTCAAGGCCCCGAACTCCTCGCTCGGCTACCAGATCCTCAGCTACGAGCAGCAGCTGGCCTGCCGCCACAACCAGAACCTCGTCGCCATCCTCGGCAAGACGAACCTGCAGATCGAGGGCACCGGCGCCTCCCGCATGGACGTCGTCATCGACGCCAAGTACCAGAAGCTCAACGGCATCCGCGCCGACAAGTCCAACGGCATCTACTTCCGCAACTTCACCGCCCAGCGCACCACCTTCAACTCGCTGTACGTCCTCGCGGGCGACGGCTTCGTCATCGACGACGTGCTGACCCGCTGGAACGACGAGTACGGCTTCCTGACCTTCGCCAGCGACCACGGGCTCTACAAGAACTGCGAGTCGTACGGGAACGGCGACTCCGGCATCTACCCCGGCAGCGCCTCCAACATCAACGACGGCCGCGGCTACGACGTCCCCCGGTACTCGATCGAGATCACCGGCTGCCACAGCCACCACAACATGGTCGGCTACTCCGGCACCGCGGGCGACTCGGTGTGGGTGCACGACAACGAGTTCGACCAGAACATGGGCGGCGCCTCGATGGACAGCGCCTTCCCCGGCCACCCCGGACTCCCGCAGAACCACGCCAAGTTCGAACGGAACCTGATCCACGACAACAACCAGGACTACTACGGCTACGTCGCCGACGGCACCTGCGCCAAACCGCCGATCGAGCGCGGCTACGAGCGGGGCGTGGTCTGCCCGCAGATCTCCATGCCCCCGGGCACGGGCATCATCACCGCGGGCGGCAACTGGAACCTCTACGAGAACAACTGGGTGTACGGGCACAAGCGCGCGGGCTTCTTCCTCAGCGCCGTCCCCGCCTTCATCCGGGGCGAGGAGGAGTGGTCCAAGCAGGCGGACACCTCCCACCACAACCGGTACGCCGGGAACGTCATGGGCAAGGACAAGTCCGGCGCCGCCCGCCCCAACGGCATGGACGTGTGGTGGGACGGCCAGGGCCGCGGCAACTGCTGGCAGGACGGACCCGACGGCTCCACCCCGGCCACTGTCCCGCAGTGCGGTGGAGCGCGCGGCGACGTCTCGGGGGCCTCGGCCCGCCTGGTCGGCGAACCGGTCAAGCTGGTCCAGCTCCTCGTCTGCGCGGACTACAGCGTCCAGGCCCGCAAACTCCCGGCCGGCTGCGACTGGTACGGCGCACGCGGTCTGGAGCGGGTCGAGACCCAGATCGCGCTGGCCGTGGCCGTGGTGCTGCTCCTGGTCGGCGGGGTGCTGTGGTGGCGCCGCCTGCGGGGCTCCCGCCTGGGCACGGTGGCCTCGCTGTCGGGCCTGGCGGGCCTTGCCCTCGACGTGGCCGGCTCCACCATGTCCCTCACCGCGACGTTCGTCCCCGCCCTGGCCCTCCTCCTGCTCGGCCTGTGGTGGACGGGCGTGGGCATCGCCCTGCGCCCCACCCGCCCCTGGCTTGCCCGCCTGACCCTGCTGCTGGCCGGCCTGACCCTGCTGGACGCCTTCGACAAGGTGGTCCTGATGATCCCCTGGACCCCCCTGAGCCCCGCCTGGGTGCGGGCCCTGGTGGCCGTGGTCTGGGTCCTGTGGGCAGTCGTCGCCTCCGCCCGCCCCGGCACCCCGGCCCGCCCCTCCGGCCCGGGAGGAGACCCGGCCGGCGACCGCGCGCCGGTCCCGGCCGGCCCCTCCCCGTCCCTGACCGAGGCAGCCCCCGAACCCCGGTCCACCCCGGAGGCCACCGCATGACCCCCCACCCCGCATGGACAGCCCCCACCCCCGCCCGAGCGCCCCGCCCCGCCCTGGAGGCCGCCGAAGCCAGGAGCACCGCCCGCCCGCCGGGCGGTGCCGGCGGGGCCGGCCGGGCCGGACTGGCCGGTTGGGCCGGCGGTGCCGAACGGGCCGACCGGGCTGGCGGTGCCGACCGGGCCGTTCGGGCCGTTCGGGCCGACCCGGCCGCGACGGCATGCTCGGCGCGCGCGTCCCGACGCGCCCCGGCGCTCGCGGATGCCCGGCGCACCACCCTGCCGACCGGCGGCGCCCACGGGACCGCGACGGCCCACGCCCTCCGTGCCCGGGGAGGGACGAGGTGAGCGACGATCCTTCCGCCGAGCGGATCCGGTGCGACGTCTGCGCGGCCCCGCCCGGCGGGCCCGGAGGGCTTCGCAGGCGCGGCCGGACAGCCCGGACCGCGGCCCTGCTCGCCCTCGTGCTGCTCCTGGCCGGCGGCGCGGTGACGGGCTGCGGCGGGCGGGCAACCACCCACCACAAGCCCGGCACCAGCCACGAGCAGGCCTCCGGCAGCGTGGGCACCCTGCTCACCACCGACGACGGCGCGGGCCACCGCCTCCGAGAGGTCCCTGCCGAGGGCGCGCCGGAGGTTCAGCTCGCCGCCCGCCCGGACTCCGAGGACGGCTGGAACCTCCAACTGACCGTGAAGAACTACCGCTTCACCCCCGACAGCACCGGCGGCGCAGCCCTCCCGGGCGCCGGCCACGCACACCTGGAGCTCGACGGACGCAAACTCGCCCGGCTGTACGGCCCGTGGTTCCACCTGCCCGCCGCACAGGTCCCCGAGGGCGCGCACACGCTGACCGTCCGCCTCTACGCGGACGACCACACCGCCTGGGCGGTGTCCGGCAAGCCGGTCGAGGGCACGCTCCAGCTCACCGCCGCCGCCCCGGGCGGGCCCGGCGGCCACAGCCACACCCAGGCGCCGTCCCAGACGGCACCGGCGGCACCGGCGGCGCCGGAGGCCGACCGCACCGTCACCGTCACCGTCCGGGACGGCAAGGTCAGCCCCGCCCCCGCCCGCACCGAGTTGCGGCGCGGCGAGCGAGTCGCCCTGCGCGTCACCAGCGACCGCGCGGACACCCTGCACGTCCACGGCTACGACAAGGAACTCACCCTGCCCGCAGGCCAGGAGGCCACCCTGATCCTGACGGTCGACCGTAGGGGCCTCTTCGAGGTCGAGACCCACGAGTCCGGCCTCGTCCTGACCCAGCTCCTCGTCCGATGACCCGGCCACAGCCGCACCAGGAGCCGCAGCCGCACCCGCAGCCGCCGCACACGCCGCAGCAGTCCGTCGCCGCCGTCCCGCTGCCCGGACTCGGGCCCGAGTCCGGGAAGTCAGGGCGCGCCGACGGCGGGACACCGACCCCGGCCGGCCGGTGGTGAGCCCCGTCGGGCCGGGGCCCGCCCCGGGAGCGGGCGGTGGCGGCGCCGGCCAGGGCGTGGTCCTTCACCCGGCCGATCCGCTCACCGCGCTCGCGCACGGGATCGGTTCCCGGCACGACCTGCCGATCTCGCCCTTCTATGCCTTCGCGGGCGCCTTCGCCGCGCTCTTCGTCTCCTTCCTCGCACTCGGCCTGCTGTGGTCGACCTCCCGCTTCCGCGGGGACCGGTCGGGGCTCGCCCTCCCCGCCGGCCTCCAGCGGGCCGTCGACGCACCCGGAACCCGCACCGCCCTGCGCGCACTCGGCCTGGCCGCCGCGCTCGCCGTCCTTCTCCACCTCCTTCTCGGTCCCGACGACCCCGCGCACAACCCCGCTCCCGGCGCCGTCTACGTACTTCTCTGGGTCGGACTCGTCCCCGCCTCCCTCCTCCTCGGGCCCGTCTGGCGCCCCCTCAACCCGCTCCGCACCCTGCACCGCCTGCTCTCCCGGGCCCTGCGCCGTCACGCACCCGACCGCCCCCTCCCCGCCCGGCTGGGCCAATGGCCGGCCGTCGCCGGGCTGTTCGCCTTCACCTGGCTCGAACTCGTCGCTCCCGATCCCGCATCGACCACCACCCTCCTGATCGCCCTCGCCCTCTACACCACGGTCCAGCTGCTGCTCGCCGCCCGCTTCGGCGAGCGCTGGTTCGACGACGGAGACGCCTTCGAGGCGTACTCCGCCCTCCTGGCCCGGCTCTCCCCCCTCGGCCGCCGCAACGACGGCCGCCTCGTCCTGCGCAACCCCTTCCACGGACTCGACGCGACACCCGAGCGGCCCGGACTCGTCGCCACCGTCTGCGTCCTCCTCGGCTCGACCGCCTACGACGGCTACTCCGACAACCCCTCGTGGATCGACACCCTGCAGACCTCCCCCCTCGGCCGCACCCCCACGGCCACACTCGGACTACTCGCTTCCATCGCCCTCGTCGCCACCCTGTACTGCCTGTGCGCGGCGGCCACCCGCCTCGTCAGCGGCCCGCACCCCGGCCCGCTGACCGCCTTCGCGCACTCACTCGTGCCGATCGCCCTCGGCTATCTCATCGCCCACTACTTCTCCCTCCTGGTAGTCGAAGGACCACGCACAGTAAGCATGGCACTCGGCACTGACAACGCCCCCGAACCCTTGCCGCCACTGGGTTCCGGCGGCCTCGCCGCCCTCCAGGTCATCGCCGTCGTCACCGGCCACGTGCTCGGCGTCGTCGCCGCCCACGACCGCTCCGTACGCCTCTTCCCGCCCGCGAAAGCCGTCGCCGGACAACTCCCGCTGCTCGCGCTGATGATCACGTACACCATCGGCGGGCTCAGTCTCCTGCTGAACTAGTGCTGTGACCGGACCAGACGGACGAGCGAGTCCGGGCCCCCGCCGAACCGAGAAGCGAGGAGCGGCATGATGGACCCCGTGCCTCCTGCCCACCCCATGCGCCGTACGCCGATCCAGCAGCGCAGCGCCGACCGGCTCGCCCGGATCCTCGACGCCTGCGCGGAACTCCTGGACGAGACCGGGTACGAGAACCTCAGCACCCGGGCCGTCGCCCTGCGCGCCGGCGTGCCCATCGGCTCGGTCTACCGCTTCTTCGGCAACAAGCGGGCCATGGCCACGGCCCTCGCCCACCGCAACCTCGACACCTACGTCGACGGCATCGCGGACCGCCTCGCCGAGCTCCCCGCCACCCACTGGCGCCCAGTAGTCGACGCCGTGCTGGACGAGTACCTCGCCATGAAGCGCACCGTCCCCGGTTTCGCGCTCGTCGACTTCGGCGTGCCCGCGCCCGCCGCCGAGGGCCCGGGCGCCGACCCCAACCACCTGGTCGCCGCCCGCCTCACCGAACTGCTCTGCGCGCACCTCGGCCTGACCCCCGGCGCGGCCCTGGAGCGAGCGGTCCTCGTCGCCGTCGAAGCCACGGACGCGCTGATCCAACTGGCCTTCCGCACCGACCCGGCGGGGGACCCCGCCATCGTGGCCGAGACCCGCGCGATGATGCACGCCTACCTGGCCCGCGTACTGGACTGACGCGCTCGGCCCATCGCGGTGCGGGTTCGATCCCGCAGGACCCTCCCCACCGTCCCAACCGGTCGGTATGCTCGGTGCGCCCGCGTGTCCGTGCCGCAGCCTGCCGCCCTGGAGGGCCCATGCCCCGCACCGCCCTGCGCATCTGTCCCCTCTGTGAAGCCACCTGCGGGCTCACCCTCACCATCGAGGGAACCGCCGTCACCGGCACCCGAGGTGACCGCGCGGACGTCTTCAGCCGCGGTTTCATCTGCCCCAAGGGCGCCGCCTTCGGACAGCTCGACGCCGACCCCGACCGGCTGCGCGGCCCCCTCGTCCGCCGCGACGGCCGACTCCAGGAGGCCACCTGGGAGGAGGCGTTCGACGCCATCGCCGCCGCCGTCCCCGCACTCGTCCAGGAGTACGGGGCCCAGTCGGTCGGTGTGGTCCTCGGCAACCCGAACGTCCACACCATGGCCGGCGCCCTCTACCCGCCGCTGCTCCTCAAGGCCCTCGGCACGCGCAACCTCTTCACCGCCAGCACGCTCGACCAGATGCCCAAACACGTCTCCAGCGGTCTGCTCTACGGCGACCCGTTCGCCATCCCGGTCCCCGACCTCGACCGGACCGACTTCCTGCTGCTCCTGGGCGCCAACCCGGTGGAGTCCAACGGCTCCCTGTGCACCGCCCCCGACTTCCCCGGCCGGCTCAAAGCGCTGCGCGCCCGCGGTGGAACTCTCGTCGTCGTCGATCCGCGCCGCACCCGCACCGCCGCCCTCGCCGACCGCCACCTCGCGCCGCGGCCGGGCAGCGACGCCCTGCTCCTCGCCGCCCTCGCACACACCCTGCTCGCGGAGAAACTCGCCACCCCCGGCGAGCCGGCGGAACGGATCGAGGGACTCGGGGAACTCGCGGCAGCGCTCGGGAGTTTCACTCCTGAGGCCGTGGCACCCGCGTGCGACCTCCCGGCCGACGAGATCCGCACCCTCGCCCGCGAGCTCGCGGCCGCGCCCACCGCAGCCGTCTACGGGCGCATCGGCAGTTGCACCGTCGAGTACGGCACCCTCGCCAGCTGGCTGGTCGACGTACTCAACATCCTCACCGGCAACCTGGACCGGCCGGGCGGAGCCCTCTTCCCGCTCCCGGCCGCCGGCCCGCGGCCGCGCCCCGCCGGGCCGGGCAAGGGCTTCGCGCTCGGCCGCTGGCACAGCCGGGTCAGCGGCCACCCCGAGGTCAAGAGCGAACTGCCCACCGCCGCCCTGGCCGAGGAGATCGAGACGCCGGGGGAGGGACGCATCCGCGCCCTGATCGCCATCGCGGCGAATCCGGTGCTGTCCGCACCCGACGGCGACCGGCTCGACCGGGCGCTGGCCGGCCTCGACTTCATGGTCTCGATCGACCCGTACCTGAACGAGACCTCACGCCACGCGCACGTGGTGCTGCCCCCGCCGCCGCCCTCGCAGAGCGCGCACCACGACTTCGCCTTCAACGGCTTCGCCATCCGCAACCAGGCGCGGTACACCCGCGCCGCCGTCCCCCTCGACGCGGGCCGTCTCAACGAGTGCGAGATCCACGCGCGCCTCGTCCTCGCCGTCTCCGGCATGCACGGCGCCGCCGGCCCGGAAGCCGTCGACGAACTCGCCATCCAGGGCGCCCTCGCCAGGGAGACCTCCGACCCGCACTCGCCGCTGCACGGGCAGGACCCGGCCCGCCTCGCCGGCCTGCTCACCGGCGAGAGCGGCCCCGAGCGCCGGCTCGACCTGATGCTCCGACTCGGCCCGTACGGAGAGCGGTTCGGCGCCGCTACCGAGGGGGAGGGGCTCAGCCTGGAGCGGCTGCTCGCGCACCCGCACGGCATCGACCTGGGCCCGCTGCGCCCCAGGCTCCCGGGCGTGCTGAGGACCCGCAGCGGCAGGATCGAGCTGCTCCCGGACCCGATCGCGGCCGAGCTCCCCAGGCTGCGCGCGGCGCTCGCCGACCGACCCGCCGCCCTCGTGCTCGTGGGCCGCCGCCACCTGCGGTCCAACAACAGCTGGTTGCACAACGTTCCGGCCCTCACCGGAGGTTCCAACCGCTGCACCCTCCAGGTCCATCCGGAGGACGCGGGCCGGCTCGGCCTCACCGACGGGGGCCGGGCCCGGATCACCGCCGACGGCGGGAGCCTGGAGGTTCCCGTCGAGATCACCGACGCCGTCCGCACCGGAGTGGTGAGCCTCCCGCACGGTTGGGGGCACGACCGGGCCGGTGCCCGGCTCTCGGTGGCCTCCGCCGTGCCCGGCGTCAACGTCAACCAGCTGCTCGACGGCACCCGGCTCGACCCGCTGTCCGGCACGGCAGTGCTCAACGGATTCCCCGTCGCACTCACACCACTGCCCTGAGCTGGGGTTTTGCTCGTATTGCTCACGGCTGGACGTCTTGTTGGCGTAAGGAGGCGGCACCTACCTTCCCCCCATGCTGACCTTCCTCGGCTTCGCCATGATCGCGACCTTCCTGGTCCTGATCATGATGAAGAAAATGTCGCCCATCGCGGCGCTCGTCCTCATCCCCGCGCTGTTCTGCGTCTTCGCCGGACAGGGCGCACATCTCGGCGACTACGTCATCGAAGGGGTCGGGAAGCTCGCCCCGACCGCCGCCATGCTGATGTTCGCCATCGTCTACTTCGGCGTGATGATCGACGTCGGCCTCTTCGACCCGATCGTCCGGGGCATCCTGCGCTTCTGCAAGGCCGACCCCGTACGGGTGGTGGTCGGCACCGCCGTCCTCGCGGCGATCGTCTCGCTCGACGGCGACGGGTCGACCACCTTCATGATCACCGTCTCGGCCATGTACCCGCTCTACAAGCGACTCGGCCTGAGCCTGGTGGTCATGACCGGCGTCGCGGCGACCGCGAACGGGGTCATGAACACCCTGCCCTGGGGTGGCCCCACGGCCCGCGCCGCCACGGCCCTGAAGCTCGACGCCGCCGACATCTTCGTCCCGATGATCCCCGCCCTCGCGGTGGGACTGCTCTTCGTCTTCGTCCTCGCGTACGTGCTGGGTCTGAAGGAACGCCGCCGGGTCGGGCTCCTCTCGCTGCCGGGAGACGAGGAGGAGGGGCAGGAGGAGCTGGTCTCGGCCGCCTCCGGTCAGGGGACGGCGGCGGCGCCTGTCACCGGCTCCACCGCACGCACCGCCGGCTCGGCCGCGACCGCTGCCTCCGCCGGCTCGGCCGGCACCGCTGCCTCCGGCGGCTCCGCCGGGACATCGGCCGCTTCGGGCGGCGCCGCCCCCGAGGACGGTTTCCAGGGCCTCGACCCCCAGCGCCCCACCCTGCGACCGCGCCTGTACTGGTTCAACGCCGGCCTCACCGTCGCCCTCCTCACCGCGATGATCATGGAGCTGCTGCCCATCCCGGTGCTGTTCCTGCTCGGGGCCGCCCTCGCGCTCACCGTGAACTTCCCGCACATGCCCGACCAGAAGGCTCGCATCGCCGCCCACGCCGACAACGTCCTGAACGTCGCCGGCATGGTCTTCGCCGCCGCCGTCTTCACCGGGGTCCTCACCGGCACCGGCATGGTCAAGCACATGGCGGACTGGCTCGTCGGCGCCATCCCCGAGGGAATGGGCCCGCACATGGCGCTGGTCACCGGCCTGCTGAGCCTGCCGCTCACCTACTTCATGTCCAATGACGGCTTCTACTTCGGCGTCCTGCCCGTCCTCGCCGAAGCGGGCGCCGCCCACGGGGTCTCCCCGCTCGAAATCGCCCGCGCCTCCCTCGTCGGCCAGGCCCTGCACATGTCCAGCCCGCTGGTTCCGGCCGTCTACGTCCTCGTCGGCATGGCGAAGGTCGAGTTCGGTGACCACACCCGTTTCACCGTGAAATGGGCGGCCCTGACCTCCCTGGTCGTCCTCGGGGCGGGGATGCTTTTCGGCATCATCTGATCCCCTCCGCCCCTGGCGCGCAGAAAACTACCGGCGCTAGTTTGTAGGGTGTCCGCGAGGTCTGGTCTACGCGCTCGTGCGTGCTCGGGAGGAATGACATGAAGGCCCACGACGGGATGTACATCGGCGGCGCGTGGCGGCCCGCCGCCGGAAGCGACCGCATCGAGGTCGTCAACCCGGCCGACGAGCAGGTCATCGCCTCGGTGCCGGCCGGCACCGAGGAGGACGTGGACGCGGCCGTGCGCGCGGCCCGCGCGGCCCTCCCCGGCTGGGCGGCCACGCCCGCGGCCGAGCGGGCCGCCCTGATCGGCGCGCTGCGCGACGTACTGCTCGCCCGCAAGAGCGAGATCGCCGAGACCATCACCGCCGAACTGGGCTCCCCGCTCGGCTTCGCGGAGATGGTCCACGTCGGGTCGCCGATCGCCGTGGCCTCCTCCTACGCCGAGCTCGGGGCCTCGTACGCCTTCGAGGAGCGGATCGGGAACTCCACGGTGTTGATGGAGCCGGTCGGGGTGGTCGGCGCCATCACGCCCTGGAACTACCCGCTGCACCAAGTCGTTGCAAAGGTGGCACCCGCTCTCGCCGCCGGCTGCACCCTCGTCCTCAAGCCGGCCGAGGACACCCCGCTGACCGCACAGCTCTTCGCCGAAGCCGTGCACGAGGCGGGCATCCCGGCCGGAGTCTTCAACCTGGTGACCGGCACGGGCCCGGTCGCCGGTCAGGCCCTGGCCGCGCACGAGGACGTCGACCTCGTCTCCTTCACCGGCTCCACCGCCGTCGGCAGGAAGATCGGCGCCACGGCCGGCGCGGCCGTCAAGCGGGTCGCCCTCGAACTGGGCGGCAAATCGGCCAATGTCATCCTGCCCGGGGCCGACCTGGCCAAGGCCGTCGCGGCAGGCGTGGGCCACGTCATGAACAACGCCGGCCAGAGCTGCAACGCGCTCACCCGGATGCTCGTCCACCGGGACCACTACGAACTGGCCGTCTCGCTCGCGGCCGACGCCGTCGCCAAGTACCCCACCGGCGACCCCCGTACGCCGGACACCCGCCTCGGCCCGGTGGTCAACGCCAAGCAGCACGAACGCGTCCGCGGCTACATCGCCAAGGGCATCGAGGAAGGCGCCCGCCTCGTCGCCGGTGGCCCCGACGCCCCGCACGAGCAGGGGTACTTCGTCGCCCCGACCGTGTTCGCCGACGTCACGCCCGACATGACCATCGCCCAGGAGGAGATCTTCGGCCCCGTGCTGTCGATCCTCGCGTACGAGGACGAGGAGGAGGCCCTGCGCATCGCCAATGGCACCGTCTACGGCCTCGGCGGCGCAGTCTGGGCCGAGGACGACGAGACGGCCGTGGCGTTCGCCCGCCGCATGGACACCGGGCAGGTGGACATCAACGGAGGCCGCTTCAACGTGCTCGCGCCCTTCGGCGGCTACAAGCAGTCGGGCGTGGGCCGCGAGCTGGGCCCGCACGGCCTGGCGGAGTACCTCCAGACCAAGTCCCTGCAGTTCTGAAGACGGAGACGAAGATCATGGTCCGCGCCGCCATCCTGCCCGCCGTCGGAGCTCCGCTGGAGATACGGGAGATCGTCCTGCCCGATCCCGGCCCCGGGCAGGTCCGGGTACGGCTCACCGCAGCCGGGGTCTGCCACTCCGACCTCTCCCTCACCAACGGCACCATGCGGGTCCCCGTCCCCGCCGTCCTCGGGCACGAGGGCGCGGGCACGGTCCTCGCGGTCGGCGAGGGCGTCACCCACGTCGCCCCCGGCGACGGGGTCGTGCTCAACTGGGCCCCCTCCTGCGGCGAGTGCCACCACTGCGCCATCGGCGAGGTGTGGCTCTGCGTCAACGCGCTCACCGGGGTCGGAGCCGTCTACGCGCACGACGCGCAGGGCGCCCCGCTGCACCCCGGGCTGAACGTGGCCGCCTTCGCGGAGGAGACCGTGGTCGCGGCCAACTGCGTGCTGCCCGCGCCCGCCGGGATCCCGCTCGCCGAGGCCGCCCTGCTCGGCTGCGCGGTGCTCACGGGCTACGGCGCCGTCCACCACAGCGCCCAGGTCCGCCCGGGCGAGTCCGTCGCCGTCTTCGGTGTCGGCGGGGTCGGCCTGGCCGCCCTCCAGGCCGCGCGCATCGCCGAGGCGGGCCCGATCGTGGCCGTGGACGTCTCCCCGGCGAAGGAGGAGCTGGCGCGGGCGGCCGGGGCCACCGAGTTCGTACTCGCCTCAGACACCACCGCGAAGGAGATCCGCGGCCTCACCGGAGGACGGGGCGCGGACGTCGCCGTGGAGTGCGTCGGCCGGGCCGAGACCATTCGGGGAGCCTGGGAGTCCACCCGGCGCGGCGGTCGCACCACGGTCGTCGGCATCGGCGGCAAGGAGCAGCAGGTCACCTTCCACGCCCTGGAGATCTTCCACTTCGCCCGCACCCTCACCGGCTGCGTCTACGGCAACAGCGACCCCGCCCGCGACCTCCCGGTGATCGCCGAACACGTCCGCGCCGGCCGCCTCGACCTCGGCGCCCTCGTCACCGACCGCATCACCCTCGACGGCATCCCGGCGGCCTTCGACGCGATGCTGGCGGGCAAGGGCGGCCGCTCGCTGATCGTGTTCTAGCCAAAACCGGGTCAGGCCCGGCGCGGCCGACCTCAGTCGGCCGCGCGGCCTGCCGCCGCCCTCCGCCGCCAGAGGTGGTTGCGCGCGAGGTAGAGCTGCCCGAAGTAGGGCGCGTCCTCGTCGTACGGATGAGGGAAACGCTCCAACGCCTCCTCGCCCCTCGGGTCATCGAGGAGGGTCAACGTACTCATGGCCTCCACCCGGACGGGCTCCTCCGGATCGTCGAGCAGGCGGGCCACGGCGTCCCGCACCTCCGCGGACCGCTCCTTGCGCTCCGCCAGGATCTCGCAGGCCCGTTGCCGTACGAACGCGTCGGAGTCCCGGAGACAGGCGAGCAGCACCGGTCGCAGCCGATCGCCGACGACGGGGTTCTCCGGCTGCCCGCGGAACGTCACCACGACGGCTCGCCTGACCACGGCCGACGGATGCCCGCGGTGGGGGAGTACGAGGTCCAGGATCCCCGACCGGACGGTGTGGGACAGCCCGTCGATCACCATCGCGAGCACTTCGGGGTCCGTCTCCTCGGCGAGCCATCCGAGGAACAGCTCCCGCGAGGGCGGCGCCGGGCAGCCGGGCGCTTCCACGCAGCCCTCGCTGCCGCCGCACCCGTCGAAGAAGGCGATGCACCGGATCACATCCGCGCCGAAGTGTCGTACGGAGGCCCGTGGATGGGTCCGCAAGGCCGCGGCCGCCTCCCAGGTCTCCCGGTCCGCGCGTCGGTACAGCACGTCCACGGCTGCCGAGCGCGTCACATGCCGGAGATCTTCCTCGGCCTCGGCCCGAGCCAGCAGCTCCGCGAAGGGGGTTCGTATCCGGTGAGCTTCTTCCAGGTCGCACAGGATCGCCGTGTGCCCGGTACGCACCTGTGCGTCCCCCAGCCGCAACAGTCCGGTGGTGGAGCTGAACTCGCCGTCCGCGACGCGGCTGAGCTCCGCCGGCCCGGTGGAACCCGTCCGGCGCCGCAGCTCGTTCTCGGCACCCGACTCGTGCCAGTGCCGGGCCAGTTCCAGGGCGGTCCGCCCGTCGGGACCCGTTGGCCAGGTCGGAGCGGAGGCGGACAGGAGACGCCAGGCGATCGAGTAGGCCCCCGCGTCGACCGCCCGCAGCAGCGGGGTCCAGCCGTCGGTGCTCCGGCGGTCGACTTTCGCCCCGTGGTCGATGAGGGCGCCGGTCATCTCGTACGAGGCCATGGCCACCGCCATGTCCAGCGCCGAGCGCCCGTCCGCGCCCAGGACGTCCGGATCGGCGTCGGTGTTCAGAAGAAGCGCCCGTACGCGCGCCGCGTCACCCGCCCGGACCGCGGTGATCAGCGCGGGTTCGTCGATCACGCCGTCTCCTTCAACGCCTCGTACTGCAGGGTCAGTCCGTCCAGGAGGGCCGTCAGGCCCGTTTCGAAGGCGCCCTCGTCCACTTCGCGCCGGCGCTCCGCCAGGAGGTGGGCCTGGCCCAGGTGGGGGTAGTCCGACGGGTCGTACGCCGTCTCGTCGTCCACGAAACCTCCGGCGAAGGAGGCCACCGCCGAGCCCAGGATGAAGTACCGCATCAGGGCGCCGATCCGGGTCGCGTGGGCCGGTGGCCAGCCCGCCTCCGTCATCGCGCCGAACACCGCGTCCGCCAGCCGCAGGCCCGCCGGGCGGCGGCCCGGGCCCCGCGCCAGCACCGGGACGATGTTCGGATGGTCGGACAGGGCGTCCCGGTACGAGTGCGCCCACGCGTGCAGCGCTCCCCGCCAGTCCAGGCCCGCCTCCGGCTCGAACATCGACAAGTCGACCCGCGCGCTGACCGCGTCCGCCACCGCCTCCAGGATCTCGTCCTTGGTGCGGAAGTGGTTGTAGAGGGAGGGCCCGCTGACCCCGAGCGCCGCGGCCAGGCGCCGAGTCGACACCGCCTCCAGTCCCTCCGCGTCCACCAGCGCACCCGCCGCCTCGACGATGCCGGATCTGCTGAGGAGGGGCTTGCGCGGTCTGGCCATGCGCCACATAGTAGGGCCTGCCCGCCATAAACTACCGGTGCTAGTTAAAGCCCCGGACGAGACGCCCGGAGGTGCCCGGTGAACATGGAGCTGAGCGAGGAGCAGACCGCCGTACGCAGGCTCGCCCGCGAGTTCACCGAGCGCGAGGTCGCCCCGTACGCCGCCGACTGGGACCGCGCCGAGAGCGTGGACCGGGCCATCGTGAAGAAGCTCGGCGCCCTCGGCTTCCTCGGCCTGACCGTTCCCGAGGAGTACGGCGGCTCCGGCGGCGACCACCTCGCCTACGCCCTGGTCACCGAGGAGCTCGGCCGCGGCGACTCCGCCGTGCGCGGCATCGTCTCCGTATCCCTCGGCCTGGTCGCCAAGACCATCGCCGCCTGGGGGACCGAGGATCAGAAGAACGACTGGCTGCCCCGACTGTGCTCCGGCGAGGCGCTCGGCTGCTTCGGCCTGACCGAGCCCGGCACCGGTTCCGACGCCGGCAACCTCACCACCCGCGCCGTGCGCGAGGGGGACTCGTACGTCGTCACCGGCGGCAAGACGTTCATCACCAACGGCACCTGGGCCGACGTGGCGCTGCTCTTCGCCCGCACCAACGACCAGCCCGGCCACCGCGGCATCTCCGCCTTCCTCGTGCCCACCGACACCCCCGGCCTCACCCGCCGCGAGATCCACGGCAAGCTCGGTCTGCGCGGCCAGGCCACCGCCGAACTCACCCTCGACGGCGTCCGCGTCCCCGCCTCCTCGATGCTCGGCCCCGAGGGCAAGGGCTTCTCGGTCGCGATGTCCGCGCTGGCCAAGGGTCGGATGTCGGTCGCCGCCGGCTGCGTCGGCATCGCCCAGGCGGCCCTCGACGCCGCCGTCTCCTACGCCGCCCAGCGCGAGCAGTTCGGCAAGCCCATCGCCCACCACCAGCTGGTCCAGGAGCTGATCGCCGACATCTCCGTCGACGTGGACGCGGCCCGCCTGCTGACCTGGCGCGTCGCCGACCTCATCGACCGGGGGAAACCCTTCGCCACCGAGTCCTCCACCGCCAAGCTCTTCGCCTCCGAGGCCGCCGTGCGTGCCGCGAGCAACGCCCTCCAGGTCCACGGCGGTTACGGCTACATCGACGAGTACCCGGCCGGGAAACTGCTGCGCGACGCCCGCGTGATGACCCTGTACGAGGGCACGAGCCAGATCCAGAAGCTGCTCATCGGCCGTGCCCGCACGGGAGTTTCCGCCTTCTGACCCCCGCCCCCCGCCCCCCGACCCCCAACCCCCAACCCCCGACCTCTGATTTCTGAGTACGTGCGTGAGTACGCGCGCCCATGTGGCCGCGGCCGCCCGGACCGATGCTGGACCCATGAACGAGACACCGGTCAAGCAGCAGAACACGGGGGCCTACTACGGCCAGGCCGTCGCCTCCTTCGGCATCGCCATCGCCGCCGTGGCGCTGGGGATCTACAACCTGGACACCAACGGCTGGGTCCGCGCCTTCCTCGGCATCGCGGTGCTGTACCTGACCACCTCGGCCTTCACCCTCGCCAAGGTGGTCCGCGACCGGCAGGAGGCGGGCCAGATCGTGAGCCGGGTGGACCAGGCCCGGATGGAGAAGATCCTGGCCGAGTACGACCCGTACCAACCGAAGCCCTAAGCGCTTGCTCACCCTCCGGTAAGGTGTTCATTCCTACAAGGCGAAGAGGGTGAGCGAGCGATGGACAGCGCGGAGACCGGAGGCTACCGGCCGTGGTCGGAGGTCACCCCCGACGCCGCGAGGCGGCTCCTCGTGGCCGCCGTCGACGCCTTCGCCGAGCGCGGCTACCACGCCACCACCACGCGTGACATCGCGGGCCGCGCGGGCATGAGCCCGGCCGCGCTCTACATCCACTACAAGACCAAGGAAGAGCTGCTCCACCGGATCAGCCGGATCGGCCACGACAAGGCCCTCGAAATCCTGACCTCGGCCGCCGACGGCTCCGGCTCCGCCGCGGAGCGGCTCGACGCCGCCGTACGGTCCTTCGTGGGATGGCACGCCGCGCACCACACGACCGCGCGCGTGGTCCAGTACGAGCTCGACGCTCTCGCTCCGGAGCACCGCTCCGAAATCGTGACACTGCGCCGGCAGAGCGACGCCGCCGTCCGCCGCATCCTGGCCGACGGGGTCGCGGCGGGGGAGTTCGACGTCCCCGACGTGCCGGGCACCACCCTCGCCGTCCTGTCGCTCTGCATCGACGTCGCCCGCTGGTTCAGCGTGACCGGGCACCGCACCCCCGACGAGGTCGGCGCGCTCTACGCCGACCTCGTGCTCCGCATGGTGGGGGCGCGCCCCGGGCCCACCCCTCAGAAGTAGTAGCGGGACACCGACTCCGCCACGCACACCGGCTTGTCGCCGCCCTCCCGCTCGACCGTGACGGTCGCCGTGACCTGTACGCCGCCACCCGCCTCCGTGACCTCCGTGATCACGGCGGTGGAGCGCAGCCGCGAGCCGACGGGCACCGGCGCCGGGAAACGCACCTTGTTCGTCCCGTAGTTGATGCCCATCCTCATGCCCTCGACCCGCATGATCTGGGGCACCAGACTGGGCAGCAGCGACAGGGTCAGATAGCCGTGCGCGATGGTGGAGCCGAAGGGGCCGTCCGCCGCCCGCACCGGGTCCACGTGGATCCACTGGTGATCGCCGGTGGCGTCCGCGAAGAGGTCGATCCGCTTCTGGTCCACCTCCAGCCACCCGCTCGGGCCGAGCGGCTCGCCGATCCCGGCGCGCAGCTCCTCGGCGGACGTGAAGACCCTCGGCTCGACCATGCCCTGCTCCTACCTCGCGGTGAATCGTGCACATGAACAGACGAATAAGCGTTTGCTCAGCATGCTGGGGCTCGTATGTGTATGTCAACGGACCTCCGACTACCCTCGGCCGGGTGCCGCAGATTCCCGAGAACGTCCACGAACTCACCGTCGGCCAGCTGTCCGCCCGTAGTGGCGCGGCCGTCTCCGCGCTCCACTTCTACGAGGCCAAGGGCCTGATCAGCAGCCGCCGCACCGCCGGAAACCAGCGCCGCTACACCCGAGACGCCCTGCGCCGGGTCGCCTTCGTGCGCGCCGCCCAGCGCGTGGGCATCCCGCTCGCCAGCATCCGTGACGCACTGGCGCAACTCCCCGAGGAACGCACCCCCAACCGCGAGGACTGGGCCCGGCTATCGGAGGCCTGGCGCAAGGAGCTCGACGAGCGGATCAGTCGACTCGGCCGCCTGCGCGACCATCTGACGGACTGCATCGGATGCGGCTGCCTGTCGATGGAGACCTGCGCGCTGTCCAATCCGGACGACTTCATCGGCGAACGGGTCACCGGCTCCCGGCTGTAGCCGCTGCCGCCGCCTTCCGTACCGCCTCCCGCGCCGCCGCCACCAGTTCGGCGTTCGACCGTGCCCGCCGCCCGTCCGGCAGGTGCAGTACGTCCCCCACGCCGGTCCGCGCGCTCGTCCCGCACCGCGCGGCCAGCCGCAGCACCGGCCACGCGGCCGCCTCCCGCCCGAACAGCAACACCGCGACCGGAGGCAGTCCGCGCAACCCGGCCACCAGGGCCGGATCGGCCGAGGCGAGCTCGGCCACGAGCCGGACCCGGCCCGGTTCGCGCACCGGCCAGGCCAGGAACCGAGCCATCGGATCCGGCCCGGCCGGGCCGCCCAGCGGCACCACCGCGTCCACCGCCACCCCTCGCCCCAGCAGCGCCCGCGCCAGCTCCTCGGCCCCCGGCTCCGCGAAGTGCACGGCCGCCCGGTCCGGCAGCACCGTCCACGAGCGCACCCGCTCCAGCCGCCCAGCCGGATCGGGCTCGGCCCCGACGCTCACCGACACCGCGAGGGGTACGCCGACCCCCGCGCCCCGCAGCGCCTCCAGCAGCGGCCCGACCACCCGGGGCGACAGGCTCTCCCGCCCGCACGGGGTGCGCGGGTGGACCAGCACCTCCCCGGCCCCCGCGGCGACCGCCGCCACAGCCGAGTCGGCCAGATCCGCCGGGGACATGGGCACGGCCGGGCCGTCGGCGGCGCTCCGGGCACCGTTCAGCGAAGCCGACAGCACCGGCCCCGGCCTCACGCGGCCCCCGCCGGGCAACGGCGCCGGCTTCACGCGGCTCCCGCCGGGCATCGGCGCCGGCCCCACGCAGCCCCAGCCCGCAACCGCGCCGCCCCCGCCGCCAACGGAGCCGCCCTCATGCGGCCCCACCGCCACCGGCGTCGCCCTCATGCGCCCCCGTCGCCACCGGAGCCGGCCTCACGCAGCCCCTGCCGCCACCGGCGTCGCCCTCACGCCGCCCCCGCCCGCACCGAAGCCGAGGGGGCCTCCGCCAGGGCCGGTCTGGGCACCACGATCCCGCAGCCCGCGCACACCGGTCCGTCCCACGCCCACGCTCCTTCCCAGGCGCCGACCGCCCGGCCCCGGAGCGCAGCCGGCCACCGCAGCTCGCTCTCCCCGCAGACCGGGCACCCCGTCCCCGGCTCCGACTCCAGCGCGTTCACCAGCCGCCGCAGCACCTCACCCAGCGTCCCCTCGGGCCGTACCCCCGGATCCGCGCACCGCACCACCGCGTCCCCGCTGCCGCCCCACGCCCACTCCGGCCGGCGCAGCCCGTGGTGCTTCTCCCGGCGCCGCCGCTCCGCGAACTGCCGCTCGTACTCCAGCCACACCGCCCGCGCGTCCTCCAGCTCCTCCAACGCGGCCACCAGCCGCAGCGGATCGGCCCCCCGGTCCTCGGGGGCGATCCCGTGCCGGTCGCACAGGTGCCACCACGTGGCCCGGTGCCCGTACGGAGCGAATCGCTCCAGGCAGCGGCGCAGCGAATGGCGCCGCAGGGCCCGGTCGTTGCGCGCGTCGCGCACCTGGTAGGCCAGACTCCGGAAACCCGCCATCACACCTTCACCTCCACCTGCGCCGACGTGCCCAACATGCCCTGCCCGCGGCAGGCGCATGCGGGGCGGACGAGGCGTGCGGGTGGCACATGGCCGGAACTCAGCGCCCCATGCGCCCCGCGGAGACCACGAGTTCGGCCAGTTCGGCGTGGCAGATGTCGCTGTGCGCCCCCGACGGAGCCCCGCCGCGCCGCACCACGGACCCGGCGTCCACACTGACACATCCCGATGCCGGCACCCCCTCGCGAAGCGCCGCGTCCAGCCCCAGTCGCGGCGCGCCCGGCACCGCCTGCACCCCGTCGTGGCCGATGGCGCCCCACCGCTCGTCGAAACCGAGCAGACCGGCCGAATCCCGGGCCATCCGCGAGGCCAGCGGGTAGAACACCTTCAGGGCCGAGTCGTGCGGGGAATGGCAGGCGACCACCGGTCCGTCGACCCGGCGCTGCAGGCCGCGCAGGGCGCCCCCGTGCCCCTTGTCGTGCGGCAACCGGTCGCAGAACGCGTAGTGGGAGAAGGCGCCCTGGAGCAGCGTCAGCGATTTGGTGTACCGCGCCCCGTCCGGCACCGCGCACAGCGAGAAGGAGACCAGGCGGGCCCCGAAGCTGTGCCCGATCAAGTGGATCCGCAGGGCGGGGCGGCGCGCCGCCAGCTCCGCCAGTACGGGGCCCAGGCCGCGCTCGCCGACCACCCCGGCCCGCTTCTTCATCTGGTAGTACGAGGCCTGCCGCAGCAGTTCCTTCGCGCCGCCCCACAGGCCGCGCAGCCCGCCGCCGACGGCGAGGCCCCGCTCGTCCCCGCCGAAGCCGTCCACGGGCGGGGCGCCCGCCTCGACCAGCGCGAGGGCGAGCCTCCGGCACACCTCCACGACCTCCTCCGTGAAGAGGGCGGGAACCTCCGGAGCCGCCGCCGCGGACAGCCCGTCCACCCCGGCCAGCCGCCGTACGAGCGCACCGAATTCGGCGAAGGCGGCCTCCGACTCGGGTCGCTCCTCCAGCAGTTCCGCCGCCCGGTCCAGTTCCGGCTCGCGGCCCGGCCAGAACTCCCCGAGGGCACGCCGCGTGGCGGGGTCGAGCGCCGCGCCGAAGCCGGGCTCCGCGAGCGCGCCCGGCGAGTCGAAGTCCGGTATCGGCTCGTCCGCGAACCGGATCGAAGGCCATACGACCCCCACGTACCCCAGCCGTACCCCCGGCCCCACCAGACCCGGGAAGGGGGCGAAGAACCGGTCGTAGAGCCGGGTCGAGGTGGAGCGATCGCTGTTCCAGCCGTGCGCGAAGACCAGCAGGTCCGTGGCCTCCATCCGCTCCACCGGCCCGTACGTGGCCCGGTCCACGTCCCCTTCGGAGTCGAAGGTCAGTTCCGCGTACGGCCCGACGCCGATCCCGGCCACGCTCTCCGCCATGAGGTCCCCCTCCATTCCGTGCACCCGTGCATCCCGTGGAGCCAGCATCCTGCGGCCGCCCCCGCCCGGCCAGACCCGCGACGCCACCGGCTCACCCGTAGAGCAGGTACTCCCCGCGCGCCGCCTCGAACCGCGCCAGCCCCGCCGCCCAGTCGCCCGCGATCTCCTCCACCCCGGCCCCCGCGTCCACCATCGTCCGCACCCGGTCCGAGCCGGTCAGCCGGTCGATCCAGTGGTCCGCGCGCCAGCCGAAGCCGCTCCACACCCGGCGCGCGGTCACCAGCAGCCCGATCCCGGCCCGGACCGGCTCGAAGGCCTCCCGGTCGTGCACGATCAGCCGGACCCCGCCGCACACCTTCCCCACGTGCTTGGAGAACGTCGGGGTGAAGTACGCCTCCCGGAACCACACCCCCGGCAACCCCAGCGCGTTCGCCGCCTCCGCCCACCGTCGGTCGATCCCCTCCGCGCCCACCACCTCGAAGGGCGTGGTCGTCCCGCGTCCTTCGGAGAGGTTCGTCCCCTCGAACAGACAGGTGCCGGCGTACGCGAGGGCCGTGTCCGGGGTCGGCATGTTCGGGCTCGGCGGCACCCAGGGCAGCCCGGTCTCCCCGAAGAACGACTCCCGGCGCCAGCCGGTCATCGCCACCGTCCGCAGCCTGACCGGATCGGCCGCCAGGAACTCCCCGTTGAACAGCCGCGCCAGCTCGGCCGCCGTCATCCCGTGCGCGAGCGCGATCGGCTCCCGGCCGACGAAGCTCGCGTACGGCCGTTCCAACACGGGCCCCGCCGCCCGCCGACCGCCCACCGGATTGGGCCGGTCCAGCACCACCATCGTCTTGCCGGCGAGGGCGGCCGCGCGCATGCAGTCGTACAGGGTCCAGATGTAGGTGTAGAAGCGCGCGCCGACGTCCTGGATGTCGAAGACGACGGCGTCCACCCCGGCCGTCGTGAACACGTCCGCGAGCCGCTGCCCGCTCTTGTCGTACGTGTCGTACACCGGCAGCCCGGTCGCCGGATCGCGCCCGGCTCCCTCCGAACCGCCCGCCTGGGCCGTCCCCCGGAACCCGTGCTCGGGCCCGAACACCGCGACGAGGTCCACCCGTTCGTCCGCGTGCAGTACGTCGACCAGGTGGCGGGCGTCGGCGGTGATCCCGGTGGGATTGGTGACCACCCCCACCTTCTGCCCGGCCAGCTCCGCGTACCCGTCCGCGGCGAGCCGCTCGAAACCGGTGCGCACGCGCTCCGCACTGGGCGCCGCCGCACCGATCGCGGCCGCACCGATCGTCCCCACGGCTCCCGCCGTCCCCACCGTCCCCGCCAGTCCCAGCAACCCCCGTCGCGACAGACTCATCGGGCCACGCTAGGCGTCGTCCCCCTTCCGCCTCGACATACCGACTGGTTAGTCTGCCCGGGACCGGCAGTCGAGATCCGTCCCCGAAGGGTGATCCCGTGAGCGCGTACCAGGACCAGCGAGTCGTCGTCACCGGAGCGGGCGGCGGCATCGGAGCCGCCCTCGCCCACCGTTTCGCGTCCGAGGGCGCCACCGTGGTGGTCAACGACCTCGACCCCGCCAAGGCCGCCGCGGTGGCCGGCGCGATCGGCGCCCGGGCGATCGCGGTACCCGGCGACGCCTCGGCGATCGTCGCCGAAGCCCGGGAGGCACTGGGCGGGACGGTCGACATCTACTGCGCCAACGCCGGACTCGCCTCCGGCGGCGACGCCTTCGCCGACGAAGCCGTCTGGGAGGCGGCCTGGGACACCAACGTCATGGCACACGTCCGCGCCGCCCGGCTGCTGCTGCCCCACTGGCTGGAGCGGGGCAGCGGCCGCTTCGTGTCCACCGTCTCGGCAGCGGGGCTGCTGACCATGATCGGAGCGGCCCCGTACAGTGTCACCAAGCACGGTGCGCTCGCCTTCGCCGAATGGCTCTCGCTGACCTACCGCCACCGCGGTGTCCAGGTCCACGCCATCTGCCCGCAGGGAGTGCGCACCGACATGTTGACCGCCGCGGGCTCGGCGGGCGATCTCGTCCTCGCGCCGACCGCGATCGAGCCGGACGCGGTCGCGGACGCGCTGTTCGACGGCATGGAGAAGGGCCGGTTCTTGATCCTCCCGCACCCCGAGGTGGCGGACTACTACGCGGCCCGCGCCACCGACCCGGATCACTGGCTGAGCGGTATGAACCACCTCCAGCGGAAATGGGAAGCCAGGTGAGCTCCCGCTACGCGGCCAAACCCTGGCTCGGGCTGCTCAGCCCGGCGCAGCGCGCCCCCCTCGCGCCACCGCCCACCGTGCTGCACGCCTTCCGGGAAGCCGTCGCCCGGGCCCCCGAGCGCACCGCATTGGCCTACTTCGACGGCCGGATCGGCTACGCGCAGGCCGACGCGCTATCCGACTCGGTCGCCGGCCACCTCGCTGCGCGGGGCATCCGCCGAGGGGACCGGGTCGCGGTCATGCTCCAGAACACCCCGCACTTCGTGCTCGCCGTCCTCGGCGCCTGGAAGGCCGGGGCGGTGGTCGTCCCGCTCAACCCGATGTACAAGTCCGGCGAGGTCGGGCACATCCTGCGCGACTCGGGCGCGGGCGCCGTGGTCTGCGAGGGCGGGGCGTGGGAGGCGTACGTGGGGGAGGCGGTGCGGGGGACCGGTGTGCGGGTCGTGCTGACCGCGCGGGACCAGGACTTCCAGACCCGGAACGACCCCAGGGTCTTCCCCGGCCCGGCCGCCGGCCCCGGTTCCCGCTGCGCGGAGCCGGCGGCGCCAGGGGCGGGGGTGCCTCGGACGCCGGGGTCGGCCGAGGCGCCGGCGGCGCTGGACCTGCTCACCGTGGCCCGCCAGGGCCACCCCGTGCCGCCCGACCCGCTGCTCACCGCCGCCGACACCGCCCTCATCAGCTACACCTCCGGCACCAGCGGCACCCCCAAGGGCGCGATGAACCCGCACGGCGCGCTCACCCACAACGCCGTGCGCCAGGTCACCGGCCACCCCATCCCCGAGGGCGCCACCTACTTCGCCCTCGCGCCCCTCTTCCACATCACCGGCATGGTGTGCGAGCTCTCCGCCTGCTTCGCCAACGCCGGCACCCTCGCGCTCGCCCACCGCTTCGAAGCCGGAGCCGTCCTCGACGCCTTCCTCGAACACCGCCCCGCCTACACCGTCGGCCCCGCCACCGCATTCATGGCCCTGGCCGCCCACCCCGGAGTCACCCGGGACCACTTCGCCTCCTTCCAGGTGATCTCCTCCGGCGGCGCCCCCCTCCCGCCCGCGCTCGTGGGCCGCCTGCGCGGCGCCTTCGGGTTCTACCTCCGCAACGGCTACGGCCTCACGGAGACCACCGCCGCCTCCGCCTCCGTGCCCACGCACCTCGAAGCCCCCGTCGACCCGGCCTCCGGCACCCTCTCCGTGGGCCTGCCCGGCGCCGACACCGTCGTCCGCGTCCTGGACGAGCAGGGCGCGGAGGTCCCCTTCGGCGAGACCGGGGAGATAGCCGTCCGCGGCCCCCAGGTCGTGCCCGGCTACTGGGGCCTGCCCGCCGAGACGGCGGAGGCCTTCCCCGAGGGAGAGCTGCGCACCGGCGACGTCGGGTTCATGGACGCGGACGGCTGGCTCTACGTCGTCGACCGCAAGAAGGACATGATCAACGCCTCCGGTTTCAAGGTCTGGCCGCGCGAGGTCGAGGACGTGCTCTACACCCACCCCGCCGTCCGCGAGGCGGCCGTGGTCGGCGTCCCGGACGCGTACCGCGGGGAGAGCGTGAAGGCGTACGTGAGCCTGCGCCCAGGGGCCTCGGTCGAACCGGGGGAACTGTCCGCCCACTGCGCCGCGCGGCTGGCCGCGTACAAGTACCCGCGCCAGGTGGAGATCCTGCCTGTCCTTCCGAAGACGACCAGTGGCAAGATCCTGCGACGGGAACTGCGCGACCGCCACGGCTGAAAAGAGTCGGTCGGTCGTACGAAGGACAGCGAAGGGAAGGTCAGCGCCATGGCGGCTGCCAAGACCACGGAGCCCGAGGGCACGCACGAAGCACCGGTACCGCAGCGGCTGCTGGCCGTCGCCACGCGGCTGTTCGCCGAGCGCGGCTACGACCGTACGTCGGTCCAGGAGATCGTCGAGGCGGCCGGGGTCACCAAGGGCGCGCTGTACCACTACTTCGGGTCGAAGGACGACCTGCTGCACGAGGTGTACGCGCGCATGCTGCGCCTCCAGCAGCAGCGGCTCGACGCGGTGGCCGAATCCGACGCGCCGGTCGAGGAGCGGCTGCGGGCGGCGGCCGCCGACGTGGTGGTCACCACCATCGAGAACCTCGACGACGCGATGATCTTCTTCCGGTCGATGCACCAGCTCAGCCCGGAGAAGTTCAAGCAGGTCCGCGCGGAGCGCCGGCGCTACCACGAGCGCTTCCGGGCCCTGGTGGAGGAGGGCCAGCGCACGGGCGTGTTCTCCACCGCCACGCCCGCCGACCTGGTGGTGGACTACCACTTCGGCTCCGTGCACCACCTGTCCACCTGGTACCGGGCGGACGGTCCGCTCACGCCGCAGCAGGTCGCCGATCACCTCGCGGACCTGCTGCTGCGCGCGCTGCGTCCCTGAGGCCAGCCCAGCGGGAGGACCTCGCGGCCCTCACCCGGTGGCTTCACTTAGCCCGCGTTCCGACGGGGACGGGTGGGTGCCGGGGCCTCCCCGCAGGGCGCCGAACCGGGCCACCCTCGGCCCTCCGACCCCTGGAAACGTTCGGCGCCCGCCCGGCCCCGGCGGAACCCCCTGCGTGGGCCGCCGCGCGGAGCCGTCCCCTGCCCGCCCTTCCACCGTTCCCAGGGGCTCCGCCCCGGACCCCGCGCCTCGAACGCCGGCGAGGCCGGGTGGGTGCGCCGCAAACGTCGGCGAGGTGTTTGAGGGGCTGGGGGTACCCCCAGTGGTAGCCGGGGAGGGTCCGGGGGCAGCGCCCCCGGCAGCCGCGCCGCACGGGCCGCCGCCCCCCGCCGGAGGCTACTGGTACCGCTTCAGTTCCCGCCGGGCCAGTGAGCGCTGGTGTACCTCGTCCGGGCCGTCGGCCAGTCGCAGGGTGCGGGCGGCCGCCCACAGTTCGGCCAGCGGGAAGTCCTGACTCACCCCGCCCGCGCCGTGCAGCTGTACCGCGTCGTCCAGGATCCGCACCACCGCCCGCGGGGTCGCGATCTTGATGGCCTGGATCTCGGTGTGCGCGCCCCGGTTGCCGGCCGTGTCCATCAGCCAGGCCGTCTTCAGCACCAGCAGCCGCAACTGCTCCACCGTCACCCGGGCGTCCGCGATCCAGTTCTGGACGACGCCCTGCGCGGCCAGCGGCTTGCCGAAGGCCGTACGCTCCACCGCGCGCCGGCACATCAACTCGATGGCCCGCTCCGCCATGCCGATCAGCCGCATGCAGTGGTGGATGCGGCCCGGGCCGAGCCGCGCCTGGGCGATGGCGAAGCCGGTGCCCTCCTCGCCGATCAGGTTCGCCGCCGGGACCCGCGCCCCGTCGAACACCACCTCGGCGTGGCCGCCGTGGTCGTGGTCCTCGTACCCGTACACCGTCATGGCCCGGCGCACCTCGACCCCCGGGGTGTCCCGCGGGACCAGGATCATCGACTGCTGGCGGCGCGGATCGGCGCCCTCCGGGTCGGTCTTGCCCATCACGATGAAGATCTTGCAGTCCGGGTTCATCGCCCCGGAGATGAACCACTTGCGGCCGGTGACCACGTAGTCGCCGCCGTCGCGCTCGATCCGCGTCTCGACGTTCGTCGCGTCCGAGGAGGCCACCTCGGGCTCGGTCATCGCGAAGGCGGAGCGGATCTCCCCGTTCAGCAGCGGCTCCAGCCACTGCTTCTTCTGCTCCTCGTTCCCGAACTGCGCGAGCAGCTCCATGTTCCCGGTGTCCGGAGCCGCGCAGTTGGTCGCCATCGGCGCCAGGTGCGGACTGCGGCCGGTGATCTCGGCGAGCGGCGCGTACTGGAGGTTGGTCAGCCCGGCGCCGTACTCCTCATCGGGCAGGAAGAGGTTCCACAGGCCCTGACGGCGCGCCTCGGCCTTCAGTTCACCGAACACGGCCGGGGTGTCCCAGGGCGAGGCCAGCCGCGCGCGCTGCTCGGCGGCGACGGGCTCCGCCGGGTAGACGTACTCCTCCATGAACGCGAGCAGCCGCTCGCGGAGTTCCTCGGTCCGGGCGTCGAATGCGAAGTCCATGCTGATCGGCTCCTCAGCCTTCCTGGAGGGTGGTCAGTCCGTGCTCGATGAAGACGGGCACCAGCTCGCCGATCCGGTCGAAGCCCGCCCCGACGGTCTGCCCGAGCGTGTAGCGGTAGTGGATGCCTTCGAGGATCACCGCGAGCTTGAACCAGGCGAACGCCGTGTACCAGGCGATGGCACCGGTGTCCCGGCCGGAGCGGGCGGCGTACCGCTCGATCAGCTCGGCGGGCGTCGGATGCCCAGGCGCCCCGCTCGTCGTGCTGACCGGAGATTCCGTCAGCCCCAGGTCCGAGCTGTACATCACCAGCAGTCCGAGATCGGTCAGCGGATCCCCGAGCGTGGACATCTCCCAGTCCAGTACCGCCCGGATCGTGTCGTCCGGCCCGCCGATCAGTACGTTGTCCAGCCGGAAGTCCCCGTGCACCACGGTCGGCGCGGGGGAGTCGGGCAGCGCCCGGCCGAGCGAGGTGTGCAGCTCGTCGATCCCGGCGAGCTCCCGTCCCCGCGAGGCCGCGAGCTGCTTGCCCCAGCGGCGCAGCTGCCGGTCGAGGAAGCCCTCCGGTCGGCCGAAGTCGCCCAGACCCACCGACTCCGGGTCCACCGCGTGCAGCTCGACCAGGGTGTCCACCAGGCCCAGCACCGCCCGCCGGGTGCGCTCCGGCCCGATCGCGGCGAGCTGTCCCGCCGTCCGGTACGGCACCCCGTCCACGTACTCCATCACGTAGAACGGCGCCCCGAGCACGGACTCGTCCTCACACAGCAGCACCGTCCCGGGCACCGGCACGGCCGTGCCGTGCAGCGCCGCGATGACCCGGTGCTCGCGCCGCATGTCGTGCGCGGTGGCCAGCACGTGCCCGAGCGGGGGCCGGCGCACCACCCAGCGGGCGGTCCCGTCCGTGACCTCGTACGTGAGGTTCGAGCGGCCGCCTTCGATCAGTCGGCCGCGCAGCGCCCCGGCCACCAGTCCCGGGCGCTCCTGGTCGAGATGGCCGCGCAGCCGCTCCAGGTCCAGGCCTCGCGGATCGGCCTCGGCCGAGGCTGGGGCTGAGCTCATGGTGCGCACCTCCGTGCGGGGGTTGACGTCAGGTCTTCGGTGTTCGGTGTTCGGTTGTTCGGGCGTTCGCCGTTCGGGGCCCATCATGCCGACCAGTCGGTATGCCGTCCAGAGTGCGGCCGAAGGAAGTGCTCCCCCGGCCCGCCCGATCAGGCGTGGCAGAGGATCGGCGCCCCGCCGTTCATCACCGTCATGTCCCTGAGCACGGCCGGGATGTCCAGCGGGACGCCCTCCGGCTCCCCGGCCAGTTCGGCGTACGCCCGGTGCAGGTTCGCCACCAGCCGCTCGCTCTCCCGCCAGCCGGCGAACTCGCCGAGGTCGGCCTGTCGGGCCGCCTCCAGCGGGGTCAGCCCCTTGTCCCGGCCCTCCCGGGCCAGCTCGGCCACGTACCGCAGGTAGCGCTCCGTGGACTCGTACGCCGAAGGGTCGGTCAGCGGGCCGTGCCCCGGCACCACCGTCTCCGCGTCCAGCGAGCGCAGCAGCTCCAGCGCCCGCAGCGAGCCGGCCAGGGAGCCCATCGCCAGGAACGGGGTCCCCTCGGCGAAGACCAGGTCACCGGTGAACACCACCCGCTGCCGGGGCAGCCACACGATCGAGTCCCCGGTGGTGTGCGCGACGCCGGGGTGGACGATCCGCACCTCCGTCTCGCCGACGTGCAGGGTCGTCCGGTCGCTGTACGTCAGGTCGGGCGCGGTGATGGCTATCGCGCCGAAGTCCGTCGCGGGCCAGATCATCTCCAGCTGGTGCCCGGCGGCGAGCTGCTCGGCCCGCGCGTTGTCGTGTCCGAGTATCAGCGCGTCGGGCGCGAACAGGCTGTTGCCGTACGTGTGGTCGCCGTGGTGGTGGGTGTTCACCACGGTGCGGGGGAGCGGCACCCCGGCCGACACGACCGCCTCGCGCAGGGCCAGGGCACGGCGCTCGGTGGCGGCGGTGTCGACGAGGAGGGTGCGGCCGCCGTCGCTCACGAAACCGGCGTTGTTGAGGCACCAGCCGCCGTCCGGCTGCACGTAGGCGTACACACCCGGCGCGGGCTGGACGAGGTACGGAGCGTCGACGGTCATCTGCGGTCTCCCCGGGGCGCGTTGACAGACGTCACGCATCCTGCCGGCAGCCGCCGCGCCGGGGGAGGGCGGGTACCGCTCCCGACCGTCCGCCAGGTCGGTACCCCTCGGTGTCCCTCGGTGTCCCTCAGGCCCCTCGGTCAGTGGTCGTCGTAGTGGCCGTCGGGCTCCGCGTGCCGGTGGCCGTCGTGCAGGTAGTCGACGTGGTCCCCGTGCCGCACCGCCTCGTGCCCGCAGTCCGCGCCGTGCGCGTGGGCGTGGCCTTCGTGGGTGTTGTGGCCCGTGGTCTCGCACTCGTCCCAGTGCCCGGAATGCTCCCGGTGCAGGTGACCGTCGTGCGCGTAGTCGACGTGGTCGCCGTGCGAGACCGCTTGGTGGCCGCAGCCCGCGCCGTGCGTGTGCTCGTGCGTGGCGTGTTCCTGGTGCATGGTCGTCATGGCGCCGAGGCTAGTGCGGATCATCCCGTATCGCCCGTTGTGTCGCAGTGACGCGGAAGAAGCCGGATGATCGGACCGGCACACACGGGAAGCGTCCTAGACGATCACGGCCATCGCGAAGACCGCGAGCGCCACCGTGCACGCCACCGCCGCCAGTGCCGCCCGCGGTGCGAGCGTCCGCGGCCGGTCCGTCGCCAGCGCCCGGATCCGCCGGTGCGCCACCCACAGGAACAGCAGCCAGACGAGCGCGATCACCGCCGCCCCCGCCAACTCGGCCGGTGCGCCGGCCCCGCGCAGCGCCTGCCGCAGGGCCAGCACGACCACGACGGACGAGGCCAGGGTCGTACGCCGCCACGCGAGCCGGGTCCGCTCCGGCTGGAGACCCGCGTCGCGCCCCTCGCCGTACGCGCTCACGCACTCACCGCCCCGACGTCCAGCCCAGCAGCACGACCACCACCATCGCCACCGCCACCAGCCCCACGCCCACGCTCAGCACCACGGGGAACCGCGACAGCGGCAGGTCCTCGCCCCGCCGCATCGCCCGCTCGCACCGCACCCAGTGGTTCACCGCCCGCAGGGCGCACGCCGCGCCCACCGCCAGCAGCGTGAAGGCCATCCCGATCCGCACCCCCCACCGCAGGTCAGGCAGGAACTGGTCCACCGCGAAACCGCCGCCCACCAGGGCCAGCGCGGTACGGATCCAGGCCAGGAAGGTCCGTTCGTTGGCCAGGGAGAAGCGGTAGTCGGGGGTCTCGCCCTCGTCCCTCAGCCGCGATGGTGCGAACCAGAGGCGCACGTCCTTGACGAAGTCGATCACCCGCCCAATCTACTGGGGGAGCCCCCGGAACTCCCGCAGCCGCCGGTACGCCTCCAGCCCGTCCGGCACCCAGAGCCACTCGCCGTCCTCGACCCGCCGGTCCAGCTCCTCCCGCGAGAGGTACGTGTGCCAGTCCACCTCCGAGACCTGCGGGGACACCGGCAGCTCGCAGCGCACCTCGTGCACGTACGACCACCAGGCCCCGCCCGGGCCCTCGTAGAGGAACTTGAACAGCGGCTCCGGCCGCGGCAGTCCGTGGACGCCCAGCTCCTCCTCGGCCTCGCGGAGCGCGGCCTCCTCGTAGCTCTCGCCGGCGCCCAGCACCCCGCCCACGAACATGTCGTAGTACGAGGGGAAGACGAGCTTCGAGGCGGTCCGCCGGTGCACGAAGACCCGGCCCTCCGCGTCCGTCGCCTGCACGAACACACAGCGGTGGATCAGCCCTCGCGCGTACACCTCGCCGCGCGGGGCCTGCCCGACGACCCGGTCGTCCCGGTCCACCACGTCCAGTACTTCATCAGCTGCGCTCACACGGGTCATCCAACCACCGCTGTTGACTGGTTACCGCTCCGTAGCCAAGGATCTGCCCCACCACCGACGGAGGACGGGTACACGCATGACGTACGACGCAGACGTGATCGTGATCGGAGCCGGGCTCGCGGGCCTCGCGGCAACCGCGGAGCTCGTCGACGCGGGCCGCAAGGTCATCCTGCTCGACCAGGAGCCGGAGCAGTCCATCGGGGGCCAGGCGCACTGGTCCTTCGGCGGCCTCTTCTTCGTGGACTCGCCCGAACAGCGCCGGATGCGGATCAAGGACAACCGCGACCTCGCCCTCCAGGACTGGAAGGGCACCGCCGGCTTCGACCGCGAGGAGGACGTCTGGGCCCGCCGCTGGGCCGAGGCGTACGTGGACTTCGCGGCCGGCGAGAAGCGCCCCTGGCTGCACGCCCAGGGCGTCCGCTTCTTCCCCGTCGTCGGCTGGGCGGAGCGCGGCGGCTACGACGCCAACGGCCACGGGAACTCCGTCCCGCGCTTCCACATCACCTGGGGCACCGGCCCCGGCCTGGTCGAGCCCTTCGAGCGCCGGGTCCGGGCCGGAGTGGCCCGCGGCCTGGTCCGCCTGAAGTTCCGCCACCGGGTCACCGGCCTGTCCCGTACCGCCGGCGCGCTGGACACCGTGACCGGCGAGATCCTGGAACCCTCCACCGCCGTACGGGGCGCCGCGAGCAGCCGCGAGACCGCCGGGTCCTTCTCCCTCAGGGCCCAGGCCGTGATCGTGACCAGCGGTGGCATCGGCGGCAACCACGACCTCGTACGCGCCCAGTGGCCCGCCCGGCTCGGCACCCCGCCGGCCCGGATGCTCTCCGGGGTCCCGGCGCACGTGGACGGCCTGATGCTCGGCATCGCCGAGGCGGCGGGCGCCAGTCACGTCAACAAGGACCGGATGTGGCACTACACCGAGGGCATCGAGAACTGGAACCCGATCTGGGCCCGGCACGGCATCCGCATCCTGCCCGGCCCGTCCTCCCTCTGGCTGGACGCGACCGGCAAGCGGCTGCCCGTACCGCTCTTCCCGGGCTTCGACACCCTCGGCACCCTCGACCACATCATGAAGACCGGCCACGACCACACCTGGTTCGTCCTCAACCAGCGCATCATCGGCAAGGAGTTCGGTCTCTCCGGCTCAGAACAGAACCCCGACCTGACCGGGAAGTCGGTCCGCGACGTCATCGACCGCGCCCGCCAGGCCGTCCCCGGCCCGGTCAAGGCCTTCATGGACAACGGCGCCGACTTCGTCGTCGAGCGGGACCTGTCGGCCCTGGTGCGCGGGATGAACGCGGTGACCAAGGAGGACCTCCTCGACGAGGCCACCGTGCGCGACCAGATCGTGGCCCGCGACCGGGAGATCGCCAACCCGTTCACCAAGGACCTCCAGGTCATGTCGATCCACGGAGCCCGCAAGTACCTGGGCGACAAGCTGATCCGCACGGCCGCCCCGCACCGCATCCTGGACCCCAAGGCCGGCCCGCTGATCGCCGTGAGGCTCTCGATCCTGACCCGCAAGTCCCTGGGCGGCCTGCAGACCGACCTCTCCTCGCGCGTCCTGACCGGGGCCGGCGAACCGCTCCCCGGCCTCTACGCGGCGGGCGAGGCGGCCGGGTTCGGCGGCGGCGGGGTGCACGGCTACCGGGCCCTGGAAGGTACCTTCCTCGGCGGGTGCCTGTTCTCGGGCCGGGCGGCGGGCCGCGCCGCGGCGCGGGCCACCGCCTGACCATCCCCCGCCCGCGGGGCCATGGCCCGCCCCGTGTCCCGAGTGGCGGGGGCCCGGCCCCGGTGGCGCCCCGGGCTGCTGCCCGCAGCCTGGGCGCCGGTGCCCGCGAGCGGGGCCGTGCCGTGCCCGCGGCAGCGGATTCGGCCCCCTGCTCAGTGCCCGGCGGGCGTCTCCACGAGGCGGAAGCGTTCCGTCACGACCGGCGTGTCGTCGTTGACCGTGAACCCGGGGTCGCCGAGGAACGCGCGCGACTGCGCGCCGTGCCAGAACTCCTCGTGCGAGGCACGCCATTCGGCCACCGAGGCGTACCCCTCGCCCTCGGCCAGTGCGTGCCCCAGGTCCACCTCGCCGAGACTCAGTACCCGTACGTCCGTCACCTCCAGGACCGCCACGGGGCACTCGGCGGAGTCCACCAGGGCCGTTCGCTGCCCCACCTCGGGAAGCGGCTCGTCCTCCATTTGGTACGCCGCGAGCAGCCCCGTCGTGGCGGTCTTCGCCCCGCTCAGCACGGCTGCGACCAGCTTGTCGCGCAGCGGCCCGGGGAAGCCCAGCTCGTACGGCGGGAGATCGTCGAAGTTCGTCATGGGCCCACCCTACGACCGGGCGGTACGGACGTCCCCGAACCGGCACAACCACCCCAACTCGCACCACCGTCACAGCAGTTGAAACCCGCCACGCGGTGGACTGGACCTTGACGCGGAGCTGGGCCTACCGCTTTGCTGTGCGTGATCACGGGCTCGCTCACCGGCGTGATCCCCCGACTGCCCGCGTCCTGGAGGGAAAACCGCGGATGTCCCCGCCTCCGCCGCCCCTCGGCCGCGCCCGCAAGCGGGACGCCCAGCTCTTCGACCCGGCCCTCTGCGACGCCGAACTCGTCGACGTGCGGACCCAGTTCACCCAGGGCCGCTGGGCGAAGGCCCGCTCCCTCCTCGTCAACACCGGTGACGACTGGGACCGCCGCGGCCACCGCGTCGTCGTCCTCGCCGAGACCCCCGCCGCCACCGCCTGGGCCCGCGAATGGCTGCTCGCCGAACCCGGCAGCGCCGACGCGGCCACCCTCCTCGCCTGCGCGGCCGTCTTCCGCGCCCTGCGCCGCAAGGACACCCCGGCCGCCGCCGAGGAGGCGTGCCGGCGCGCCGCCGCCCTGCTCCCGGCCGACCCCACCCCCTGGCTCGGACTGCTCCTCCTCTCCCGGGTCTTCGGCACCGAGGAGGAGTTCAGCCGCCACTTCGACCAGGTCCGCGCGCGCCACCGCGAGCACCACCACGCCCACCACCTGATGGTCGCCAAGCTCGCCGAACGCGCCCCCGGCGCCGGCCACGACCCGCTCCACGAGGTCTACGACTTCGCGTCCTGGGCCGCCGAGGAGGCCCCGGCCGACTCCCCGCTCGCCGTCCTGCCCGTCATCGCGCACGCCGAGCGCTACCGGGTGCTCGCCGCCACGCACGGCCACACCTTCGGCAGCGCCACTCAGCACTGGTCCGGCCGCCGGGCCCGCCAGGTGCTGCGCGCCGCCTTCGACTGGTGGCTGGAATGGGAGCGCGAGGACCACCCCCGCAACCGGGTCGACCTCAACTTCCTCGCCCACGCCAAGCTCTGCGAGGGCCGCCCCGCCGAGGCCGCCGCGCTCTTCCACCGCATCGGGAGCCACGCGACCCCCGCCCCCTGGTCCTATCCGGACCGGGACCCGCACAAGGCCTTCCTCGCCGCGCGCGGCGCCGCGCTCGGCACCGCCTGAAGGCCCCGCCCGACCGCTCCACCTGACCGCACCGCCCGACCGCCCCGCCAAGCCCCCTTCCGAAAGGACCCCGCCATGCCGACGGGCAGCTCCCCCACGCTCCAGGACCCGGCCGAGATAAGAACGTACAAGGGGACGGACCGCGCCCTGCGCGCCGACCGCCTCGGTACCGCCGGCCTGCTGCTCTCCGTACTCGCCGCCAGCGCGCCCCTGATGGTCGTCGCCGGTGTCATGCCCACGACCTTCGGGGTCATGGGCATCGTCGGTCAGCCCCTGCTCTTCGTCATCCTCGGCGTCGTCCTCGCCCTCTTCAGCATCGGCTACGCCGAGATGAGCCGGCACGTCCACAACGCCGGTGCCTTCTACGCGTACATCGCCCGCGGCCTCGGCCCCACCGCCGGCGCCGGAGCCTCCCTCGTCGCCCTCGTCGCGTACAGCGCCATGCAGGTCGGCGTCTACGGAATCCTCGGCTTCGAGGTGTCCGGCCTCTTCGCCACCTACCTGGAGATCGAACTCGCCTGGTGGATACCCGCCCTGGCGGCCGTCGCGATCACCGGCGCCCTCGGCTGGCTCAAGATCGACCTCAACGCCAAGGTCCTCGGCGTCCTCCTCCTCATCGAGTGCGCCCTCGTCGTGATCTTCGACGTCTCCGCCCTCGCCGAGCCCGGCTCTGAAGGCCTCTCGCTCCACGCCTTCAACCCCGAGACCCTCGGCGGCGCCGGCCTCGGCACCGCGCTCTGCTTCTGCATCGCCGCGTTCGTCGGCTTCGAGCAGTCCCCGGTCTACGCGGAGGAGACCAGCAGGCCGCACATCGTCGTCTCGCGGGTGATGTTCCTCGCCGTCGGCTTCGTCGCCCTCTTCTTCGCCCTCAGCGCCTGGGCCCTCACCGTCGCCACCGGCCCCTCCGAAGTCGTCAAGACCTCCGCCGAGGCCGGCCCGGGACTGCTCTTCCAGCTCACCGGCGACCGCCTCGGCACCGCCTTCACCGACGTCCTGCACGTCCTCTTCGTGACCGGCATGTTCGCGGCCATGCTCAGCTTCCACAACGTCGTGGCCCGCTACGCCTTCGCCATGGGCCGCGAGGGCCTGCTCCCGGCCGCCTTCGGCCGGACCAACGCCGGCACCGGCGCCCCCGGCACCGGCTCCCTCCTGCAGACCGCCGTCTCCGTCGTCGTGGTGATCGCCTTCGCCGTCACCGACGACATGCCGACCGGCGACCCCACCGCGCCCGTCCTGCACCTCTTCACCTGGATGGGCAGCGTCGGCGCCCTCGGTGTGACCCTCCTCATGGCCGCCGCCTCGTTCGCCGTCATCGCCTTCTTCGTCCGCCGCGGCACCGCCGGCGCCCAGGTCTGGCGGCTCGTGGCGGCCGGCGCCGCCGGTCTCGCCCTGCTCGCCATCGCCGTCTGGACCGTCAAGGACTTCGGCGTCCTGGTCGGCGCCGAGGAGGGCTCCGCGCTCAGCTGGATCCTCCCCGGCATCATCGGCGCGGCAGCCGTGACCGGCCTGCTGTACGGAGTGGCGCTGCGCCGCGGCCGCCCCGAGGTGCACGCCCGCATCGGCCTGGGGAACGAGGCCTTCCGCCTCGACCAGGCCGCCTCGGAGGCCACCCCGGGCAACTAGCCTCGCCGCCTGGCTTTCCAGCGCCTTCGAAGCCCCCGACGTCCCTTTCCAAGGTCGTCGGGGGCTTCGGTGCGTAGAGGTGCGTTTTTGGCGGGTGGCGGACCCTCATGGTCTCCTGGGGCGATCAAATCACCCGGACCGTCGTACAGGGGACACCACCCCGCTCTCCCGCCCGCCGGTCCGGGCTGCCTGTCCACCCCACGAAGGCGAAGTCGTACATGACCGACCGCACCCTGGCCGAGGCCCCCGCCGAGCCGTCCCCGCGTCACACCGACGCCGGTGACGAGGGCTACAGCAAGGACCTCAAGTCCCGCCACATCAACATGATCGCGATCGGCGGAGCGATAGGCACCGGCCTGTTCCTCGGCGCCGGCGGCCGCCTCGCCGGCGCCGGCCCCTCCCTCGCGATCGCCTACGCGGTGTGCGGCGTCTTCGCCTTCTTCGTCGTCCGGGCCCTCGGTGAGCTCGTCCTGTACCGCCCCTCCTCCGGAGCCTTCGTCTCCTACGCCCGTGAGTTCATGGGGGAGAAGGGCGCCTACACGGCCGGCTGGCTGTACTTCCTGAACTGGTCCACGACCACCGTCGCCGACATCACGGCCGCCGCGACCTACGCCCACTTCTGGTCGATGTTCACCGATGTCCCCCAGTGGGTCCTCGCCCTCATCGCCCTCGCCGTCGTCCTCACCGCGAACCTGATCTCGGTGAAGTACTTCGGCGAAATGGAGTTCTGGTTCTCCCTGGTCAAGGTCGCCGCCCTGGTGATCTTCCTGATCGTCGGCATCTGGCTCGTCGCCACCAGCCACGAGATCGGCGGGCACACCCCCGGCCTCGCCACCATCACCGACAACGGCGGCATCTTCCCCGCCGGAATGCTCCCCATGCTCCTGGTCATCCAGGGCGTCGTCTTCGCCTACGCCTCCGTGGAGCTGTGCGGAGTCGCCGCCGGAGAGACCGAGAACCCCGAGAAGATCATGCCGAAGGCGATCAACTCGATCATGTGGCGCGTGGGCCTCTTCTACGTCGGCTCCGTGGTCCTGCTCGCGCTCCTGCTCCCGTACACCGAATACAGCTCCGACCAGAGCCCCTTCGTCACCGTCTTCGACAAGCTCGGCATCCCCGGCGCCGCCGGCATCATGAACCTGGTCGTCCTGACCGCGGCCCTCTCCAGCCTGAACTCCGGCCTCTACTCCACCGGCCGCATCCTGCGCTCCATGGCCATGTCCGGCTCCGCGCCCCGCTTCACCGCCCGCATGAACAAGGGCAAGGTCCCCTACGGCGGAGTCCTGTTCACCGCCGCCTTCGGCCTGGCAGGCGTCGCCCTGAACAAGTACATGCCCAAGGACGCCTTCGAGATCGTCCTCAACTTCGCCTCGCTCGGCATCCTCGGCACCTGGGCCATGGTCATGCTCTGCTCGCTCCACTTCTGGCGCCGCGCCAAGCAGGGCCGCGTCCAACGCCCCGCCTACCGGCTGCCGTGGGCCCCGTACACCCAGCTCGTCACGCTGGCCTTCCTCGTCACGGTCCTGATCCTGATGTGGTGCGACGGGGGAGTGGGCCGCACCACGGTCCTCTTCGTCCCCGTCATCGCCGCCGCCCTGGTCGGCGGCTGGTACCTGGTCCGCCGCCGGGTCGCCGAGATCGCCGCGTCACGCGCCTGACGCCGGTACGAAGGAGTCGAGCGCCGCGTCGAAGTGGCCGCGTGCCTCACCGGCCCGCCCGACGGGCGCCGACACCCACACGTCGTACAGCACCCCACCCTGCTCCCAGCAGAGGTCGAAGGTGTGCCGCGCGCCCTCGGCGCGGGTGAAACCGTCCCAGGTGAACTCCCACAGCGCGGCCGGCTGCCCGTCGTGGGTCGTCGGCACGACCTTGTTCTCCCGGTAGCCCGGATTGGTCTGCGCGCCGTTCCCGTCGGCGGTCCGCATCACGGCGAGCGGACCGCCCGCGGGCGCCGGCGTCACCGTCTTGATCCCGATGCGCACGGCCCCGTCCGGCGACCCGTAGAACACCCGCTGCTCGTCGGTGGTGCGCCGGTACCCGGCCGGTACGGCCAGGCTGAAGCCCCGTGCGTCGGACACGACCTGGTACCCGGCGGGCGCGGGCCTCACGGACCGGGAGGGCGCGGCCGACAACGCCGGGGCCGAGGCCGGGGCCGAGGCCGGGGCCGAGGACGCCGGAGCCGAGGCCGGCGATCCGGTCGCGCCCGCCGTCGCACCCGCCCTCTTGTCGTCACCGAGCAGCGAGGTAGCGGTCACCGTGCCGCCGACCGCCGCGACGAGCAGCGCCGCGATCAGCCCCACCCGGAACGCCGCCCCGCGCCGCCGGGACTCCGCGGGCAGCGCCTCGGCCGGCCGGGTGGCCCGCTCGGTCGGCGTGTACCCACCGGCCGGCGCTGGCGCCGACCCGTCCCCGCCCACGGCCCCGTCCGCCGCGCAGGCGGACAGCAGCCGCGCCGCCTCCGCCGCGTCCAGCCGCCGCTGCGGATCGCGTTCCAGCAGACCTCGTACGACCGGACCGAGCGGCCCCAGCCGGGCGGGCGGCCGGATCTCGTCGAAGACGACCGCGTGCAGCACGCCGCCGATCGAATCGCGGCGGAACGGAGACTCACCGCTCACGGCCGCGCACAGCAGGACGCCGAGCGACCACAGATCGGCCGCCGGACCGGCCTCCGCACCCTGCATCCGCTCGGGCGCCGTGTACTCGGGCGAGCCCACGAAGGCCCCCGAATCACTGATGGTCGTGGCCCCCGCGAGCCGCGCGATCCCGAAATCGGTGAGCACGGCCCGACCCGTCCCCGCCTCCAGGAGCACATTGGCCGGTTTCACGTCCCGGTGCAGCACACCGCGGGCGTGCGCCGCGCTCAGGGCCCCGAGCAGCGCCAGCCCGATCCCGGCGGCCTCGGCAGGGGCCACCGGCCCGGTGGCGGCGAGCCGGTCAGCCAGCGAACCGCCGTCGACGAGCTCCATCACGATGAAGGGGACCCCGTCGTGCTCGACGGCGTCGTGCACGACCACGACGTGCGGATGCCTGATCTGCGCGACGACCCGCGCCTCCCGCAGGGGGGCCACGGCCTGCGTGCCGGCGTCGAGATGGAGCTCCTTCACGGCCACCGGCCGCCCGAGCCGCTCGTCGACGGCCCGCCACACGGTCCCCATGCCACCCCGGCCCAGCCGCTCCTGAAGCCGGTAACGGCCACCGATCACCGTGCTGTTGCCCGGCCCGTCCTGCGCCACGCCTTTTCCCCCTGTCCGCCGATCAGGGGCCATGATGCCGTAAACGCGAAGAACCCCACCGAAGTGGGGTTCTTGCTCTTGTGTCCGAGGGGGGACTTGAACCCCCACGCCCGATAAAGGGCACTAGCACCTCAAGCTAGCGCGTCTGCCATTCCGCCACCCGGACAAGGTGTCTGTCTCGCGTCCCTCGCGGGCCGTTCCGACGTGGAAAACATTACCAAACATTCCGGGGTCCTCGATCACACCCCCCGTGGCCGGGGATCTCCCTTGGGCAGAGCGGCCCGGAGCGGGAGGATGGGGGCAGTTCGGTACTGATCAGTGGGAGGAAGCAGCGTGAGCGAGTCGAGCGCGGGCAGGACCGTCTCCGGCGAGGACGAGGTCGTCGACCTCTGCCGGGACCTCATCCGGATCGACACCAGCAACTACGGGGACCACTCCGGCCCCGGCGAGCGCAAAGCGGCGGAGTGGGTCGCCGAGAAGCTCGCCGAGGTCGGCCTGGAGCCCCAGATCTTCGAGTCCCACAAGGGGCGGGCCTCCACGGTCGCGCGGATCGAGGGCGAGGACCCCTCACGGCCGGCGCTGCTGATCCACGGGCACACCGACGTGGTTCCGGCCAATGCCGCCGACTGGACGTACGACCCCTTCGCCGGCGAGATCGCCGACGGGTGCGTGTGGGGACGCGGCGCCGTCGACATGAAGGACATGGACGCGATGACGCTGGCCGTCGTGCGCGACCGCATGCGCAGCGGGCGCAAGCCCCCGCGCGACATCGTGCTGGCCTTCCTCGCCGACGAGGAGGCCGGCGGCATCTACGGGGCCCGGCACCTCGTCGACAAGCACCCGGGGCTGTTCGAAGGCGTCACCGAGGCGATCGGCGAGGTCGGCGGTTTCTCCTTCACCGTGAACGAGAACCTGCGCCTGTACCTGGTGGAGACCGCCCAGAAGGGCATGCACTGGATGCGGCTCACGGTGGAGGGCACCGCGGGCCACGGCTCCATGACCAACAACGACAACGCCATCACGGAGCTGTGCGAGGCCGTGGGGCGGCTCGGCCGCCACCAGTGGCCGGTGCGCGTGACCAAGACCGTACGGAGCTTCCTGGACGAGCTCTCGGACGCGCTCGGCACCCCGCTGGACCCGGACGACATGGACGCCACGCTCGCCAAGCTGGGCGGCATCGCCAAGATGGTCGGCGCGACGCTGCGCAACTCGGCCGCCCCGACGATGCTCGGCGCCGGCTACAAGGTCAACGTCATCCCCGGCCAGGCCACCGCGCACGTGGACGGCCGCTTCCTGCCGGGCTACGAGGACGAGTTCTTCGCGGACCTCGACCGGATCCTCGGCCCGCGCGTGAAGCGGGAGGACGTGCACGGGGACAAGGCCCTGGAGACGGACTTCGACGGGAAGCTGGTGGACGCCATGCGGGGCGCCCTGCGCGCCGAGGACCCGATTGCGCGCGCGGTCCCGTACATGCTCTCCGGAGGGACGGACGCCAAGTCCTTCGACGACCTCGGCATCCGCTGCTTCGGCTTCGCGCCGCTGCAGCTGCCGCCGGAGCTGGACTTCGCCGGGATGTTCCACGGCGTGGACGAGCGGGTGCCGGTGGACGGTCTGAAGTTCGGTGTTCGGGTACTCGACCGATTCATCGACAACGCCTGACGGCGAAGAATCGGGAAGGTGTGCGGATTCCACTGAGAAGAGTGAATGCGCTCATACGCTCGTAGCCCCGGTGATCCCTCCTCGTTACAGGTGTTGCGGTCCGCGGCTGGGACCGCATTTGCCTACTAGGAGGAACAATGATCAAGAAGGTTGTCGCCGCTGCGGCTGCCACCGGTGGCCTGGTTCTCGCGGGTGCGGGCCTGGCCCACGCCGATGCCGGTGCCCAGGGCGCGGCCATCGGTTCGCCCGGTGTCCTGTCGGGCAACGTGCTCCAGGTTCCGGTCCACATCCCGGTGAACGTGTGCGGTAACACGGTGAACGTCATCGGCCTGCTGAACCCGGCCTTCGGCAACACCTGCGTCAACGCCTGACGCGTCTGAAGTCTTGGGCCCCGGAGCGCGTTCCAGCGCTCCGGGGCCACCGGGCTTTCAGGCCCCGATTCTTCTCATCTTCGGCGCGAACAGGCAGGGGAGCCTGGCCGAAACGTACACACCAGGGGACGAGTACAAATGCGACGACGACCGGCACAGGCCACCAGGAAGACCCTGATCACCATGGCTGCCGCGGGGGGTGTCCTCGCCCTGGGCGGGGGGTACGCGCACGCGGACTCCGGCGCCTCCGGGCACGCCGGGAACTCTCCGGGCGTGCTGTCCGGGAACAACGTGCAGGCGCCCGTGGACGCACCGGTGAACGTCTGCGGCAACACGATCTCCGTGATCGGACTGCTCAACCCGGCCTTCGGGAACCACTGTTCCAACGACTCGGACCAGGGAGGCAAGCCGGGTCCGGGCAAGCCGGCGCCGGGCAAGCCGGGGCACCCGGGCGGGCCGGGTGAGCCGCCGTGCGACGACCACGAGCCGGGGAACCCGGGGACGCCGGGCCACCCGGGGAATCCCGGCACTCCAAGTCAGCCGGGTCAGCCCGGTCAGCCGGGCACGCCCGGCAATCCCGGTACGCCGGGCGGTCACACCCCGGGCAATCCCGGCACGCCGGGCGGTCACACCCCGGGCACCCCCGGGACCCCGAACCAGCCCGGTCATCCCGCCAACCCCGGCACGCCGGGTAGCGACGCCTCCTCCACCAGTGGCGCCGTAGCGGATGGTTCCGTCACACCCGCCACACCGCCGGGGACGAGCCTGGCCGCCACCGGCACCGGAGACGTCCTCACGGCCGGCCTCCCGCTCGCCGGGGGACTGCTGCTGGCCGGGTCCGTGCTCTACCGGCGGGCCCGCAACGCCACCTGACGGATGGTCACGACCGTCCGCGACGCGGGCCCCGACCCCGGGGCCCGCGTCACCGAACGTCACCAGGTCGCGCGGACCTGACGGATGATCCGGCGGCGCAATCGCACACGGCGGCTGCCGTCCCGGTGCAGAGTCAGCCGGTCGAGCTCCCAGTTCCCGTACTCGGCATGATCGGTCAGCAGGCGGGTCGCCTCCTGGCGGGGCACCCCGCGAGGCACGTACACGTCGACAAATTCGTATTCCGGCATCGCATCTATTGTGCGGGCAGAGCCCTGCTACGGATAGCGTCTGCTCTATGTCTGATGCCGCTCTGCCCACTGTTGCCGAGGTACGTGCCGCCGCCGAGGCGGTAAAGGCCGCCCTCGACCGTCACCTCGCCGCGGTCGAGCGCAGGACCGGGGACGAGGACCCCGAGGTCTACGCCGCCTTCAACGAACTCGCCGCCGCCGCCGAGGAGTACGACGAACTCCTCTACGACCGCTACGACGAGGTCACCCCGTTCGAGATCCCGACCCCCGAGGACGGCGTCCCGTACGGCGGGCCCGCCGAGCCCGCCGCGTTCAGTGTGTTCATCCGCCGCGACTACGCCGTCGTCGAACCGCCGCGGCTGATCGCCCAGGCCGAACGGGTCGCCGCGCACGACCGCGACGCCGAACTCGTCCACGGCGGCACCGCCGGCGCGCTGGGCGTGCTCTTCGGGGAGTACGAACCCGACGAGATCGCCTCCCGTTACAAGGAGTTCGGGCTGGAGGAAGGCGACTCCACGCTCTGGATCGCGGCCTCGGAGGAGATGGCGGAGCCGGGGGAGTGGCTGGTCTCGCCCTTCGGACACACCGATCCCGAAGACGTCCTGCACCGGTTCGACGTCAGCTCCGTCTTCGACGAGGAAGTCGACGAGTTCGACGAGGACGAGGAGCCCGGGCTGACCCCGGCTTGATCCCCGCTCGATCCGTACCGGAGGCCGTGGCCCCGCCCTGAGCGGCGGAGCCGCGGCCTCCGGTCGTTCCCGCTACTCCGGCTGCGCCGCCGACGCCGCCGCGAGCGATGCCAGCAGGCCCGTCAGACGCGTCGTACGGGGCTTCGGCAGCACCTCCGCGACCGCTCGCGGCAGTGCCTGGTCGACGCCGTGCACCACGGAGAGGTGCCGCTCGGCGCGCCCGAACGCCGTGTACACCCAGTCCCGCGACAGGGCCTGTGCCGCATCACCCGGCAGTACGACGACCACCGCGGGCCAGCGCGCCCCGACGGCCTGGTGCGCCGTCACCGCCCAGCCGTGCCGCACCTGGGACTCCACGAGCTCCTTCGGTACGACGACCCGCGCGCCGGCGCGGTCCAGGTGCAGTCCCGCCGCGTCGGCCGACACCACCCGGGCCGGCAGGGCCCGCCCGGGCGAGGGCACGTGGACGACCCGGTCGCCGGGGTCGAAGCCGCCGAAGCGGCCGGGGCCGGGGTTCAACCGCTCCTTGAGCGCGGCGTTCAGCGCACGGGTGCCGGCGGAGCCGCCGTGGCCCGGGGTGATCACCTGCACGTCGTCGGCCGCGATCCCGAAGGCCCGCGGCACGGACTCGGCCACCAGCTGCACGGAGCGGTGCACCGCCTCCCCGGCGTCGCGCACCGGGACGATGACGACCTCCTTGCCGGGGGCGTCGACCTGGGCCAGCTCGCCGATGCCGATCCCGGAGACGAGCTCGCCGAGGGGGCCCGGGTCCGGGACGCGGGAGACCACCTGGGGGCAGACCCGGGCCGCGAGCAGATCGGCGAACACCCGCCCGGCCCCGGCCGATCCGAGCACGCCGGGATCGCCGGACAGGACCAGCCGGGCGCCGTCCGGGACGGACTCCACCAGTGCGGCGGCCGTCTCCACGTCCAGCTGCGGGGCGTCCAGGACGACCAGCAGGTCCAGCGCGAACTGCCCGTCCGCGTCCCGGCCGGGGCCCTCCGCGCCCGACAGCAGGCCGGCGACGGTCACGCCCCGCGGGGTGGGCGCGTGCGCGGCGAGGCAGGCGCGCAGGCCGAGCTCGCGGGCCGCCGCCAGCAGGGCGAGCGGTTCGGCGCGGGCGGCCTCGCCGCCGGTGTGGGTGACCAGGCCGTGGCCCGCGACGGCACGGATCAGGTCGGCGCCGGTGCCCTGGCCGGCGGCGGCCGCTTCCCAATCGGCCGGGCTGTCGAAGGTGTTGGCCAGCCGCGCCAGGCCGTCGGCCAGGCTCTCCTCCGCCATGGCGGAACCCTCCAGGCCGACGAGCACGCGTACGGGCGGCTCCTCGTCCTCATTCGCGGGCGGGCCCAGCGGCTCGTGGAAGACAAGTACCGAGCCCTCGGCGATGGCCTGCTCCAGGGCCTCGGCCGGATCCGGCACGCCGTACTGGACCAGGGCCTTCTCCAGGACCGGGGCCTCCAACGCGGTGTGGCCCTTGAGCCCGGCCTGCGCCAGCAGCCAGCCCACCAGGGCGGTGGTGCGGCGCTCGTCCCCGGGACCGGCCTCGGGGCCCAGCAGTGCGCGGGCGAAGCCGTCGGCCTGGGTCGGGCGGACGGTGGGGGCGGCCAGCAGCCGCCAGGGGTTCTCGGCGAGCTGCTCGGCCGCGCCGTCGCCGAGCGCGGTCGCCGCGGGCGCGGCCAGTGCCTCCGGGGCGCCGCCGCGGGCCAGCACGGCCCGTACGGCGTCGACGTCCGCGGGTGTCGCCGCGGCCGCGGCGGGTGCGGGCCGCTGCGGTGGGGTGGGCGCGGGTGCGGGGGCCGCCCTGCGCGGGGCGGCTGCGGCGGGGGCCTCGTCGAAGTACACGGCCGGGGGCTTCGCGCCGCTCTCCACGGCCCGTACGGCGGCCAGCAGGTCGGCGGCCTTCCCGCTGAGCTTCGCGCCCGCCTCCACGGGGCCGCCGCGCTCGGCCTTGCGCTTGGCGATGCGCTCGCGCTCGATCTTCTGCGCGGCCAACTCGGCTGCCGCCTCGCTCAAAGCGGGCGCTGCCGCCTCGCCGGCCACGCTCTCTTCCCCCTCCGCGCCCGCGGAACCGGTGTCGCGGTCCTTGGCCTCCGCCTCGGTGCCCGGTTCGCGCTCCGCACCCGTGGTCTCCGGGTCCGGACCCGCCGCGTCCGCGGACTCGGCGCCCGCCTCCCCGGCCGGCTCCCCGGCTCCGTCGGCGCCCTCCGGCGCGTCTGCCGTGAGCCGCTCGCCGGGCTCGGGGGTGGGCCCTGCGGGGCTTTCCCCCACCCCGCCCCTTCCCGAAACCGGTGGCTCCGCCCCCGGCCCCCCGTCCTCGGCCTGAGCCCCAGCGGCTTCGGCCTCCGGCCCTGCGGCTTCGCCGCCGTCCTCGGCCCGCGGCCCGCCGTTCTCGGTCGTGCCGTCGCCCGCGGCCTCCGGCCCGGCGGCATCGGCTTCGCCGTTGGGCCCGTCCCCGGCCTCCGGCCCCCCGGCCTGCGGTCCGCCGTGCGCGGCTTCGCCGTCCGGCCCGGCCTGTGGCCCGCCGTCCTCAGCCGTGCCGTCGCCCGCGGCGTCCGGCCCGCCGACGTGCGGCCGCTCGGCTGCGGGGTCTTCCGCGTCAGCGGCTTCGGCTTGGCGGTCCGTACTCACAGGGTGCTCCAGTCCTGATCGGGGTAGCGGTGCACGGGCGCCGAAACGTCGTCCAGCGCCTGGCAGATCTCCTCCGGAAGACTAAGCGCCTCCACCGACAGTGCCGCCGCGAGCTGCGCGGACGTCCGCGCGCCAACGATCGGCGCGACCACCCCCGGCCGGTCGCGGACCCACGCCAGGGCCACCTGGAGCGGGGTCACGGCCAGACCGTGCGCGGCCGTCGCCACCGCGTCCACGATGCGGCCCGCCGCGTCGTCCAGGTACGGGGCCACGAAGGCGGCCAGGGACTCCGACCCGCCCCGGGAGTCCGCCGGGATGCCGGAGCGGTACTTGCCCGTCAGGACCCCTCGCCCCAACGGGGACGAGGGCAGGAGCCCGACGCCCAGGTCCAGCGCCGCCGGGAGCACCTCGCGTTCCACGCCCCGCTGGAGGAGGGAGTACTCCATCTGCGTCGACGCCAACCGGGTACGCGCCCCGGGCGCCGCCAGCTGCCAGGTCGCCGCCTTCGCGAGCTGCCAGCCGCTGAAGTTGGACACCCCGGCGTACCGGGCCCGCCCGCTGCTGACCGCCAGGTCCACGGCGTGCAGGGTCTCCTCCAGCGGAGTCGCCGGGTCGAAGGCGTGGACCTGCCAGAGGTCGACGTAATCGGTGCCCAGCCGGTCCAACGAGGCGTCGAGCGCGGCGAGGAGGTGCCCGCGCGAGCCGTCGAAGCGCCGGTCCGGGTCGGGCACGCTGCCCGCCTTCGTCGCGATCACCACATCCCGGCGCGGGATCAGCCCGCCCACCAGCTGCCCGAGGAGGTACTCGGCCTCCCCGCCGCCGTACACGTCCGCCGTGTCGACGAGCGTGCCGCCCGCCTCCCAGAAGGTCTTCATCTGCTCGGCGGCGGCTTCCTCGCCGGTATCGCGGCCCCAGGTGAGGGTGCCGAGGCCGATCCGGGAGACGCGCAGTCCGGTGCGGCCGAGATGCCTCTGCTCCATGAGCGCTGAGACTACTGGGGCGCTGACGAATGGGACCCGGGCGCGCTACAGTCCCCGCACATGCACGTTACTGATCGGTAAATCGGTAAGGGGACGACATATGCGGCTCGGCATCAATCTCGGCTACTGGGGTGCGGGCATGGACGCCGACAACCTCGCCGTCGCGCAAGAGGCCGACCGCCTCGGCTACGACGTCTGCTGGGCCGCCGAGGCCTACGGATCGGACGCCCCGACCGTGCTCGCCTGGGTCGCCGCCCAGACCGAGCGCATCGACGTGGGCTCCGCGATCCTGCAGATCCCCGCGCGCCAGCCCGCCATGACCGCCATGACCGCGGCCACCCTCGACTCCCTCACCAAGGGCCGCTTCCGCCTCGGCCTCGGCGTCTCGGGCCCGCAGGTCTCCGAAGGCTGGTACGGCGTCAAGTTCGACAAGCCCCTCGCGCGCACCCGTGAGTACGTCGAGATCGTGCGCAAGGCCATGAGCCGCGAGCGGCTCAGCTACGAGGGCGAGCACTGGACCCTGCCCCTGCCCGGGGGCCCCGGCAAGCCGATCAAGCTGACCGTGCACCCGGAGCGCGAGCACATCCCGCTCTACATCGCCGCGATCGGGCCGAAGAACCTGGAGCAGACCGGCGAGATCGCAGACGGCGCGCTGCTGATCTTCCCGGCCGCCGAGCACCTGGAGGAGACCGCCCTGCGCCACATCCGCGCGGGGCGCGAGAAGGCCGGGCTGACCATGGACGGCTTCGACGTCTGCCCGACCGTGCCGCTGGCCCTCGGCGACGACGTGAACGCGCTCGCGGACATGTTCCGCCCGTACACCGCCCTGTACGTGGGCGGCATGGGGAGCCGCAAGCAGAACTTCTACAACCAGCTGGCCCAGCGCATGGGCTACGAGAAGGAAGCCGCCGAGATCCAGGACAAGTACCTGGCGGGCGACAAGACCGGCGCGGCCGCCGCCGTCCCGCACTCGCTGATCGACTCGACCACGCTGCTCGGCCCGGTCGAGCGGATCGCGGACGGGATGCGGGCCTACGCGGAGGCCGGGGTCACCACCCTCACCCTCGCCCCGGCCGGCTTCACCCTCGACGAGCGGATCGCGGCCCTGCGCGCCGGCACCGAGGCCATGGAGCTCGCCGGACTGGCCTGATCCGGACTGAAACGCCTGCGGCCGTGGTGGGGGCTCGGGGGGTCTTCCCCGCCACGGCCGACACCGCCATCAACGCTCCGGGCGCCCGTCGGGTTACGCACCCCGGGCCATCGCCCCGTTTCGTTCATTCGGACGAGTAGCGGGAGCCCTCGGTTGCCCGCCCGCGCGACCGGGGTTTGACTCGATGCATGCTCTCTGCCCGCAGCCTGTTCCAGGAGATCGTCGACAACGACGACACCTTTCAGCTGTTCTGCTCCATCGCCGCCAGCGGGGAGACCCAGGGCGGCTGGGAGAACAGCCGTATCGCGGCCCTGGTGCCCGACGGCATGCGCGACCTCGCGCCCAAGATCACCCGGCACGGCGCCGACGAGGACAAACACGGGCGGATCTTCAACGCCCTGCTCCGCAAGCGCGGCCTGCCGCCCGTCCCCGTGCCGCCCGAAACCGACTACACGATGCTCCTGGAACGCGCCGGCATCGGCCTCGCCCACGAGAAGCTGCGCCGTGACGAGCCGCTGACCGAGCGGGACATCGTCGTCTACCTCTCGCACAGCCGCGTCACCGAACAGCGCGCCGCCGACCAGATGGACATGCTGGTCAAGAACTTCGGGGACCACCCCGAACTGGGCAAGGCCATCCGCATGATCAGCCACGACGAGGACAACCACCTCGCGTACTGCCACGAGGAGTTGCTGCGCCTGGCCCGCGAGGGGCACGGCCGCACCATCCAGCAGGTGCTGCGGGAGAGCGCGCTCGTCGAGATCCGCGTGTACCGAGACGTCAGCCTCGCGGTCATGTCCCACATGGGACGCCTGCTGAACTGGCCCGCGCCCAAGGCGGCCGCACTCGCCGCGGGCATCCGGGGCATGCACGCGTACGAGCGCTTCAGCGGCTGGCACCGGATGGTCGGCCTGCAGATGCCGCAACGGCGCGACGCACTCGGCGGCGCACCGACCGCCGCACCCGAATTCGCCTAGCCGGAGCGGGCCCCGGGAGGCGGCCCGCTACAGCCAGCCCCGGCGTTTGAACATCCGGTGCAGGCCCAGACACGCCGCCACCATGACCACCAGCACCGCCGGATAGCCCCAGGTCTGCTTCAGCTCGGGCATCTCGTCGAAGTTCATCCCGTAGATCCCCGCCACCATCGTGGGGACGGCCGCCATCGCCGCCCAGGCCGAGATCTTGCGCATGTCGTCGTTCTGCCGGACGCCCATCTGCGCAAGATGCGCGGCGAGCGCGTCCGACAGAAGCCGGTCCAGCCCCTCGATGTACTCGTTGGCCTTGGTCAGGTGGTCCGCGACATCGCGGAAGAACGGCTGCGAGTGCTCGTGGACGAAGGGCACCTGCCCGAACGCCAGCCGGTCCATGGGCTGGAGCAGCGGGCTCGTCGCCCGGCGGAACTCCAACACCTGCCGCTTGAAACCGTAGATCCGGGCGGCGGTGTTCTTGGTGTCCGAGGCGTTCGGGGCGAAGACCTCGGCCTCCAGCTCCTCCAGGTCCCCCTGGAGCTCGGCCGCCACCTCGATGTAGTGATCCACCACCGCGTCGGACACCGCGTAGAGCACGGCCGTCGGACCGTGCCGCAGCACGTCCGGCTCCTGCTCCAGCCGGCGCCGCACGGCGGCCAGCGGGGCCCCCTCGCCGTGCCGGACCGTGACCACGAAGGAGTCGCCGATGAACACCATCAGCTCGCCGGCGGTCACGGTGTCCGTGTCGTCGTCGTACATCACCGGCTTGAGAACGACGAACAGCGAATCGTCGTAGACCTCCAGCTTCGGGCGCTGGTGCGCGGTCAGCGCGTCCTCCACCGCCAGCGCGTGCAGGCCGAACTCCTGGCGGACGTGGTCGAATTCCTTCTCCGTCGGCTCGTACATGCCGACCCACAGGAAGGCGTCACCGGTCGCCCGCGCCTCGTCGAGCGCGTCGGAGAAGTCCTCCGGTCCCTCGGTGCGGCGGCCGTCCCGGTAAATCGCGCAGTCCACTATCACGCGGGGCATTCTTCCCTGCCCGGGCCCCGCCCGCACTCCGGCGACACCGCGCGGCGCCGTTCCCGCCGGGGCCCAGGCCGTCTCGCCGGCTTGACCGGCAAGATCCGAAAGAGACGACCTAGCCTAGGCTGTACCCCATGGCCACGCTGATCCTCGTACGACACGGGCGGTCCACCGCCAACACCGCTGGGCTGCTCGCCGGATGGACCCCGGGAGTGGCCCTCGACGAGCGCGGCGCCGGGCAGGCCGCCGCGCTGCCCGGACGGCTCGTCGGCGTGCCGCTCGTCGCCGCCGTCACCAGCCCGCTGCAGCGCTGCCGGGAGACCCTGGCGCCGCTCATGGCCGCCCGGCCGGAGCTGGAACTGCACACCGACGAGCGCATCGGCGAATGCCACTACGGCGACTGGTCGGGCCGCAAACTCTCCGAACTCGCCGACGAACCCCTCATGAAGATCGTCCAGCAGCATCCGTCGGCGGCCGCCTTCCCCGGCGGCGAGTCCATGCGCGCCATGCAGGCCCGCGCCGTGGAGTCCGTACGGGAATGGAACACGCGCATCGAGCAGGAGCACGGCGGCGACGCGATCTTCCTCATGTGCTCGCACGGCGACATCATCAAGTCCCTTGTCGCGGACGCCCTCGGCATGCACCTGGACCTCTTCCAGCGCATCCACGTCGACCCCTGCTCGGTGACCGCGATCCGGTACACGCCGACCCGGCCGTTCGTGTTCCGGCTGGGCGACACCGGGGACTTCGGGTCGCTCGTGCCCGGCGAGAAGGCCCCTACGCCCGACAAGGCCGCCGAGGACGCCGGGAACGCCGTCGTGGGCGGCGGCGCGGGCGCGGCGTGATCGAACGGCGCAGTAGGGTGGACTGGCCATAACAAAGAGCACAGCCACGCGCCGAGCTCCCCCTGCCGCCGAGACTTGGAGACTGGACGTGCCCCGTCAGGTGTTCCTCTACGACCCCCCGGACCGCTTCGTGGCCGGCACGGTCGGTCTGCCGGGACGCCGTACGTTCTTCCTGCAGGCCTCCGCCGGCCCCCGCGTCACCAGCGTCTCCCTGGAGAAGACCCAGGTCGCGGCACTGGCCGAGCGGATGGACGAGCTGCTGGACGAGGTCGTACGGCGCACCGGGGGCAACGCACCCGTCCCGGCCGTCGCCCCCGCCGAGGCCGCCGACACCGCACCCCTGGACGTCCCCGTCGAGGAGGAGTTCCGCGTCGGCACCATGGCCCTGGCCTGGGACGGCGAGGAACAGCGGATGATCGTCGAGGCCCAGGCTCTGGTGGAACTCGACGCCGACTCCGACGAGGACCTCGCCGAGGCGGAGGAACGGCTGCTCCAGGACGAGGAGAACGGCCCGCCGATGCTGCGGGTCCGCCTCACCGGCGCCCAGGCCCGCGCCTTCGCCAAACGGGCCCTGGACGTGGTCAACGCAGGCCGCCCGCCGTGCCCGCTGTGCAGTCTGCCGCTGGACCCGGAGGGCCACGTGTGCCCGCGCCAGAACGGCTACCGGCGCCAGGCGTGAGCACCACGGGGGAGCTGGAGGAACTGCTCGCCAACGGCGAGCTGAGCGTCGTCGGCCGGATCCGGGAGGCGTCCAACGCCGTCCTGCTGTGCACCGTCACGCACGAGGGCGTGAGCGTCGACTGCGTGTACAAGCCCGTCAAGGGCGAGCGGCCCCTGTGGGACTTCCCCGACGGCAACCTCGCCCAGCGCGAAGTCGCCGCCTACCTGGTCTCCGAGGCCACCGGCTGGGGCCTGGTGCCCACCACCGTGCTGCGCGACGGACCGTACGGCGAGGGCATGGTCCAGCAGTGGATCGAAGCGGCGGAGGAGGACAACCCGGCCGCCGGGCTCCTCGCCCTCGTCGACGGCGAGGAGGCCGGGGAGGGCTGGAAGCCCGTCGCCTTCGCCGACGTCGGAGAGGGCCGCACCGCCCTGCTCGTACACGCCGACGACCCGCGACTGCGCCGGCTCTCCGTACTCGACGCCGTGATCAACAACGGCGACCGCAAGGGCGGCCACCTGCTGCCCGCGCCCGACGGACGGCTCTACGGCATCGACCACGGCGTCAGCTTCCACACCGAGGACAAACTGCGCACCCTGCTCTGGGGCTGGGCCGGGGAGCCGCTGACCGACGAGGCCCGCGACGTGCTGGCCGCGCTGACCGGCCGACTGGCCGAGGGAGCCCCCCTCGCCACCCGGCTGGCCGAACTGATCACCGTGGTCGAGCTGGCCGCCGTACGGGAGCGAGTGGACCGGCTGCTGCGCACCGGCATCCACCCGCAGCCCTCGGGGCAGTGGCCGTCGATCCCCTGGCCGCCGGTCTGAACCGGCCAGTACGACACGCACAGAATCGGCCAGAGCACAAGAGTGCCGATCAAGACAACAGTGCAGGTCCGGTTCGTTTCCGGAACACCCGTCCGGTTAGGCTCGACACATGCATGCCTGGCCCGCTTCTGAGGTCCCCGCCCTTCCTGGCAAGGGCCGCGACCTCCAGATCCACGACACCGCGACCCAGGGGACGATCACCCTCGCCCCCGGTCCCGTCGCCCGTATCTACGTCTGCGGCATCACCCCGTACGACGCGACCCACATCGGTCACGCGGCGACCTACAACGCGTTCGACCTCGTACAGCGCGTGTGGCTCGACACCAAGCGGCAGGTCCACTACGTCCAGAACGTCACGGACGTGGACGACCCGCTCCTGGAGCGGGCGCTGCGCGACGGCCACGACTGGACCGAGCTCGCCGAACGCGAGACGGCCCTCTTCCGCGAGGACATGACCGCCCTGCGGATGCTGCCCCCGCAGCACTACATCGGCGCCGTCGAGGCCATACCGGGCATCGTGCCCCTGGTGGAGCGACTGCGGGACGCCGGCGCGGCGTACGAGCTCGAAGGTGACGTCTACTTCTCGGTGGAGTCCGACGCCCACTTCGGCCAGGTCTCCAACCTGGACGTCGAGGCCATGCGGCTCCTGTCGGCCGAGCGGGGCGGCGACCCCGAGCGCCCGGGGAAGAAGAACCCCCTGGACCCGATGCTGTGGATGGCCGCCCGACCCGGCGAGCCGAGCTGGGACGGCGGCTCGCTGGGCCGCGGCCGGCCCGGCTGGCACATCGAGTGCGTCGCCATCGCGCTCGACCACCTGGGCATGGGCTTCGACATCCAGGGCGGCGGCTCCGACCTGGCGTTCCCGCACCACGAGATGGGCGCGTCGCACGCGCAGGTGCTGACGGGCGAGTTCCCCATGGCCAAGGCGTACGTGCACGCGGGCATGGTCGCGCTGCACGGCGAGAAGATGTCGAAGTCGAAGGGCAACCTGGTCTTCGTCTCCGCCCTGCGGCGGGCCGGGGTCGACCCGGCGGCGATCCGCCTCGCACTGCTCTCGCACCACTACCGGGCCGACTGGGAGTGGACGGACTCCGTCCTCGCCGAGGCGCAGGCCCGCCTGGAGCGCTGGCGCGCGGCGGTGTCCCGACCGGACGGCCTGCCGGCCGACGCCCTGGTCGAGGAGGTCCGCGAGGCCCTGTCCCGTGACCTCGACGCCCCCGCGGCGCTGGCGGCCGTCGACCGCTGGGTGGACGCGCAGAACGCCTCCGACGGCGACGACGAATCGGCCCCCGGCCTGGTCTCCCGCACGGTCGACGCGTTGTTGGGCGTAGCCCTGTAGCCGTCCGCGGACCGTGCACCGGGGGCTCCGCCCCCGGACCCCCGCGCCTCAAACGCCGGCGGGGCTGGAATTGCGCTTCGCGCAACCCAGCCC